>JANPLJ010000630.1:0-3959 GCA_031426475.1 Pirellulaceae bacterium
GAATCCTCAGATCATCGAAGTCAATCGCCAGAAAAAGATCGTCTGGCAGTTTCATGACTTTGAGAGATTCGGTAACTCGCTTACGAATACTCAAATATTGACGACCGACGGAAGTAAGACCGTGGCTAAACTAGGCCAAGATCGCTAGTGCTTCGTCCAACTTTAGGTTTTGGGTTTCAATTTGTAGCCGATGTCGTAAGACTTCGGAGGAAGCGCAGTGAACAATGTCTTTTCAGCTGCGTCCGAATTCTGACGAATTCGGCTACCTACCCTAAAATCAAAATTGGAGCTAATCGACTTTGATTCGACGGTAGGCGTCCGCTAGGTTTTCGTCGAGGCCGACAGTCCATTTCTTGCCTTCGGTCTCTAGCTCCATGTAATTCGCGCCGATGGCAATAACCGTTCCATCGACGCTTCCGAGCGTTAGTTTATCACCGATCTTGAGATAGGTTGTTTTCCCTTCCATCTTCGATCGAACCCACGCTTCTGGACCTTCGCGGCCGGAGCCCAAGAAACTGATCTCAGCTTGCGAAGCTACGTCCATCTTGACTTCTTTCTTCGGTTCCACGACTGGCGGGGGATCGACGACGTTGATCGTGAGCTTCTGTTCCGACGACTGGCGCGGCAGCCCATTGTCTGTGGCTTTCAATGTGACGACGTACGTCCCAACTTTCTCAGGCATCCAACTGAATCCTGAACCGTCTTTGCCAACACGAAGGCCTTCCGGCGCATCGCCGATGATTTCATATAAAACTTTTTGGCCTGGGTCCGCGTCGTTCGCACCTGGGTCGTAATTCAGAGGCGATCCGCGGACGGCCTCGGTCGATGCTGTTTCCGACCAACGTGGCGGATGATTGGCGGGCGAAAAAAGGTTGCGTCCGACAATCTCATCGGAATACTCCGTAAGCGATTTCTTGATGCGGTGGGATATGCCCGTCGGAACCGGCTGCGTCTTGGAGGCAACGTCTAAAGCGATCACCTCGGTCACAAGCGTAATGTCCAGCTGGTAGGCTTCGCGAGGAACGAGGGCGATCTTCAACAGCGAAATTCGATGAAGATAGTTCTTTTGGTAGTACGCATAGAGCAGGCTTGTCAGATTCTCAATCGTTCCACGACCGTTTATTTGAAACTTAAAGCGACGACAAACGCCTTTCTCAGGTGTTTCGCCGACAAATATTTGTTTCGGTGACGAAAGCTTGGCTTTGTCCAGCCAGTCAATAATCCATTCATTATAATCGGCGACGGCTTGTTCGCTGTTCGACGGCAAGGACATCGGCGTGAGCGCGCTTAATTTGTTGCGGTCCATCAATCCGTCGGTGATCGCGGTGTCGCGTTTGGTGATGTCCGATTGGAGCTGGTCGACGCGGGCCTGCTTCAGGCGAAAGCCTTTTTGGATCGATGACCATGCATAGCTACCTCCGGCAACCGTAAGTGCTAAACCGACGCCTATCGAGAGGAATTTTTCACGTGGTGTCATGTTCGAGGGGCCTCTTCCGTCGTCGATACTTCAGCGTCTTTTTCAGAAGACGGTTTGGGGGGTGGAAGGGTCGTGGGATCAACAACGACCGCTGGGGCAACAATAATCTCGGGTTCAAAAGTCCAACGATAAGCGGTATTCGGATCCTTGCTCTCGTTTACGCCTTTCGTGCCAACTTGATGCTGCTGGTTGCGAAACAGTTCTTCCAATTTAGGCTCGAGCTTCGGATCGGTAATCCCGACGCGCATTTTGACATCGCCGGCATTGGTTACCGGGTTGATACCAATCTGCGTATCGCCTATCACCATTTGGTCAGCCGGTAGAGCTTGGTGCGAAAAAAAGCTCAATTTGTCAAGCCACTGGATGTCGCCCGATAAGAACCGCTCGACCTTCGACCAGTCATCGCTATTCTTTTTTGCGAGTTTGAGGGAAGGCTCCATTTTTGTAAATTTATCCGAGAGTTCCGCGATTTCGGAATCCAATGCTTGATGGGCAGATCGAAACCACCATATCGCACCACCGATGAGAAGCGTTGCCGCAGTCGCGGCTAAAACATACTCTCGGATCGGTTTCTTCTTTTCAGCTTTCTGACGGGGATGGAGAAAATCGATAAAAGTATTCGCAGGAATCGCCTTCAGCGAAAGCTTGCGCTGCAAGAGCAGTCCGATGAGTGGCGCAAAGCGCCCCGTGTCTTGGGTGATCTCGACGGATCTTTTGAGTTCAATCAGCGAAAGCGGATTGATTGCCTCGACAGGAACATCGAGGTTCGGTTGCCAAGCTTCTAGCGAAGACTCGGCGGATTCCGGGTCGCTCCAAAGGATGATGCGATCGATCTTCAATCCAGGCCGTGCGTTGACGGCAGCGATCAATGTGCGGCGTATCTCACCGATCGGCAATGGCCCGCGTTTTTCGTCGTTGCTCGCTAGCAGACGAACCGTTCGCATGAAGCTAACGTGGCCTTTCTCGAGGACCACCATGTCGGCTTCGTCGGCTAAAATATCGACCAGCAAAACCGTGGAATTGGATCCGACGGGACTGTTTGCAACCATCGCTGCGAGTGTCCCCGACGCCATCGGCCGGAGCCCAATTTGGGTGACCGTAAACCCGGCATCGGTACAGACTTTGCGGATCTGCGAAACGGTCAACGGATTGATCGTCATCGCAACAACTTCTTGCATTTCAACGGAGTCACCACTCGCGACACTCTCCGACGATCGCTCGTTGGACGGCATCGGAGCGAAATCGATTGGCCATGTGTCACCGACGTTTGCAAACTGACGGAGCGCTGTGAAGCGAACCATGTCCGGCATCTCGTCCGGGTCGGCTTTGGGCAATAGTAGGTTGCGGAGTTCGACGTGACTGCGAGCGACACCGACAATGATCTCGCCACCGCTGACGCCCGCCTTCGAGGCCAAAGATTTTACGATTCCAGTCAACTGAGGCAGATCCATCTGATCGGTTGAACTGGTACTCGATATGCTCTGAGATAGAACATGTTCCAACGTGACAGAACCGCCGCCGACGGTTCCGACAACCATCCGCATTTCGCGTCCATCCCATTCGATTGCTACTACACGTGACACAAAAATCCTCTTTTCATCAGGCCAACTGGCTCATGCATTGCTTGAAGTTTATCGATCGTGATTCGGTAGCCGAATTCGTCAGAATTCGGATGAAGCGCCAATCGCATCGGGTTATCAACGCGTTTTGCAGTTCGTCTACGTTCTGGCGAACGTAGCTACGGTCGTTTTGTCGTTTATCGTTTATCGTTTTGTTTTTTGTAAAATTATTTTCCGGCGATCGGAAGTCCCATCGAACGTTGCCCGAGTATAGCGTTCGAGAAACCTCGACCTAAGTGATCCAGCCTTCGGTAGGAAACCACGGTCGGCAGCGTTTCGGCTGCATCGATCACCGCTTCCACTCTTGCGAAGGCGGCTCCTTGTTCGTAGTAACCAATCACTTGGGCTCGATACACATCGCCGCCGCCAGTCACCAACGGTAACAGAGACCGCATTTGCTCGAGAGTTACATAACCCTCCACCATTGGCCAAGTCTCGAATTTCCGATTTTCCGAATCACTTTGTTGAGCTCGAGCCGCCATCAATTGTTCGACCAATTCGGGCGACATCCCCGGAATCCCAGAAACTATCTCGAATGGAGCTTCATAGATATTAATCCGTCCAGGAATAATTGGACCATCTACTGTTGTCAGTTTGTCCATCAAAAGGGGTAAAAAGATCGCCATATCGAGCGGATTGTCTTGAAACGGAGACTTGTAAGTAACCGGTTGATTCCCTTGATTTATCGTTATCGTTGCCCCGATCAGGTCGAGGATCTGATTGAATTGGCCTTTCGGCTGAGCGGTAAGATCGATCTCGACTGCACCAGCCTTCCAATTTTCCTGCTTGGCTCCGACAACGCCTACACCACCGCCACCACCGCCACCACCACCGCCACCGCGACCTCCTTGGCCACCGCCTCC
>JANPLJ010000631.1:0-7288 GCA_031426475.1 Pirellulaceae bacterium
GCGGCGTTGCGGTTATGTGCGATATCACGACCGATAATCGCAATCGAACGGCTTCGGAAGTTCGCCACATTTTTGTTAAAGCGGGCGGAGAACTCGGAAAAACCAATTGCGTTGGATATCTGTTCGAACGCAAAGGGATCATCGTGGTCAGTCGCGCGACCTGCAGTTTGGATACTTTGATGGAATTAGCGTTGGAGAACGGCGCCGAAGATGTCATTGAACTTGAGGATCGCTACGAGATTTCCTGTGCCCCTGAACATTATCTCGGATTGGTTGACTCCATTGCGACCGCCGAAATCGCTACCGAACATAAAGAACTGGTACGTGTCCCTAGTAGCAGCGTGATCGTCGATAACGAGGTCGCGAAGTCGGTTGCCAAACTCTTGGAATTGCTCGAAGACCACGACGACGTGCAATCGGTATCAACGAACGTCCAATTCACGGAAGAGCAACTCGCCGAGCTTGCCTAGTTTCATGACTGAAATCTCCATCGCTCGTCTCGATGCAACGCAAGGAAATTTCGAGACTTCGTTGAGCGCCCTTCGCGATCGGCTCAGCCCGTCAGGTAACGTCGTGAGTGAACGGGGACAGGCCTTGACGTTGAAAGTCTTTGGCAAGTCATTGAATCCCGTGCAGGTCGTTGAGCGGATCTGTACCGATGTTCGCGAGCAAGGCACCCCTGCCCTGCTTCACTACTGCCAACAACTCGATGGAAAATCGCTTACCAGCGGCCAGTTGCGTGTTTCGGACGAGGCATTACAGAAAGCCCATCAACAGGCAAGTCCGGATTTTCTTGCAACGGTTCGTCGTATCCGAGAAAACATTTTTCGCTTTCAGTCGTCGATCCTTCACCAAAGCGTTACAACCAATCCAAGCCAGGGCGTATCGCTCGAACAGCGTTACCTACCGCTTCGCCGTGTCGGCGTATGCGTCCCAGGTGGTGCGGCTGCCTACCCGTCGACAGTGCTCATGACCGTCGTCCCAGCCCAGGCGGCAGGCGTCGAACAGATCGCGATCGTTGCTCCCCCCACGCCCTATGGCGCCTACAATCCGGACATTTTGGCCGTATGCCATGAATTGGGAATCAACGAAGTCTACGCGATCGGTGGTGCCCAGGCCGTTGCGGCGCTCGCCTACGGCGTCGACGAAATCCCGAGCGTCGACAAGATCGTCGGACCAGGAAATCTATTTGTGGCGTTGGCGAAACGTCATGTCTTCGGCCAAGTCGACATCGATTCGATTGCCGGTCCCAGCGAGGTCGTCGTCATTGCCGATGACACTACACCCGCAGAGTTTGCTGCGGCTGATTTACTAGCTCAAGCGGAACATTCCCCCGGTTCGAGTATCGTTATCAGCTGGAAAAAAGACGTGCTCGACCGAATCTATCAAGCCTTGTGTCGACAAGTAGACAAACTCGAGCGATCACAACTGACGATCGATTCGTTGCAGGCGTTCGGAGCGATGATTTTGGTTCGCGACGAGAATCATGCTTGCGAAGTGACCGATCGAATGAGCACCGAGCATCTGCACATCGCCATCGAAAACCCGAGAAGGTTGCTACCGCGACTCCGCAACGCGGGGGCTACGTTCCTCGGTCCATTTTCGCCGGTTGCCCTCGGTGACTACGCTGCCGGCCCATCCCATGTTTTGCCCACCGGCGGCACAGCCCGCTGGGCGTCCGGACTCAGCAGCAATCACTTTTTGCGATCGTCAAGTGTCATTGAATTTAGCTGTGAAGCCCTTTCGAAGATTGCGTCCGATGTAGAACGTATGGCGACATGCGAAGGGCTTACCGCACACCGTGAAAGTATTGCAATTCGAAAGCAACCGATCCTCGCTCCCGATCAAAATGCGCCTTTGGATCCGTACCGTTATTTTCGCGACGATGTATTGGCGATGAAGCCTTATATCCCAGGCGAACAACCGCTCGCTGGCAAGGCTATCAAGCTCAACACGAACGAGAACCCCTATCCGCCATCCCCGAATGTGATTGCGGCAATCCAGCAGGCGGCCACGCAGCTTGAACGCTATCCTGATCCACTGGCGAGCGCGTTTCGCACTCGAGCCGCAGAGGTTCTGGGTGTTGCACCCGATCAAATCCTGTGCGGTAACGGCAGCGATGATATCCTCACGATCGTCACTCGAGCCTTCGTTCCACCAGGAAGACGACTGCGTTTGCCCTATCCCAGTTACATCCTGTATCGAACCCTCGCAGAACTCCAAGGAGCTCGTTCGGAAGAAATTGATTTTGCCGCCGACTGGTCGCTTCGGTCCGAGTTCTTCACGTCATCCCAAGATCTGAAGCTGGTCTTTCTTCCCAATCCCAATAGCCCAACTGGCACGATGGTTTCGCGCGAACAGATTATTGAGCTTGCCGAAAAACTCCCGTGCCCGCTCTTGGTCGACGAGGCTTATGTTGATTTCGCGCCGTTTACCTGCGTCGACCTTCCAGCTCGCTATCCCAATATTATGGTTTCGAGGACGCTCAGCAAGTCATACGCCTTGGCAGGACTTCGTTTCGGGTATCTTGTTGCTCATCCAAATATCGTTCAAACGCTTCGCAAAGTCAAAGACAGCTACAACACCGACGCGCTCTCGATCGCAGGTGCCACAGCAGCGATCGACGATCAACTGTGGTTGACCGACAACGTCGTTCGATGCAACGCAACACGCGACCGCATGACAACACAACTCAGAGAAATCGGCTTTGATGTCATCCCATCCCAAGCAAACTTCGTATGGTGCTCGCATCCAGACCGTCGCGCTGAACCGCTCTACCAACAGTTAAAGCAAAATGGAATCTTGGTGCGCTACATGAACTATCCAAGGTGGAGCGACGGACTCCGAATCAGTGTCGGCACCGATTCATCGATCGATACCCTGCTCAGCTTGCTCAAGACATTTGTTTAAACGTGGCATATTCATAGTACCCTCTCCAGGTCACCGAGGGGCCAGCCCCTTTTTCAGTTACAGGAACTCCCGATGCCCGAAAACCGACGTAGCGACATTCACCGCGATACCGCAGAAACCAAAATCCGATTGAGCCTCGTTTTGGACGGAACAGGTCAGAGTGACATCCAAACCGGCGTCGGTTTTCTCGATCACATGCTGACTCTGTTTGTTCGCCATTCTCTGGTCAATTTGAGTGTTCATGCACAGGGCGATCTCGACGTTGATGCACACCACACGACCGAAGACGTTGCGATTTGTCTCGGTCAAGCGATCCGTCAGGCTCTCGGGGATAAAACCGGCATTCGTCGCTACGGTAGTCTAACGCTCCCGATGGAAGAGACGCTTGTGACTACGGCGATCGATCTGAGTGGACGAAGCTATCTTGTGTTTAACGCGCCGATTCCGGCAAGTAAGATCGGTGACTTTGATTCCGAGCTCATCGAAGATTTCTGGCAAGCCTTCTCTGCCAACGCGTTATGCAATTTACATATCCTCTTGCACTACGGTCGCAACAGTCATCACATCGCTGAAGCAATCTTTAAATCGGTCGCACGATCGTTGCGTCAAGCGATCGAGATCGACCCTCGACAAGTGGGTGTCCCAAGCAGTAAGGGAACGCTGACTGAGTAGATGGACGCTTCGCCAAACGTTGATGATGCGATTGAGCAGGCAATCCAGCTCCAGCCGGGATTCAATCGGCAAGACGGACAGTCCTGGTCACAGATAGCTTGGAAAATGCTCGAAGCCCAGGATTGGGATCGAGCGATTATTTGCTTTCGCGAGTCCGTTCGGCTTGACTCAAACCTGGTCGAATCGTGGGCAAACTTGGGATCGCTCTATCGTCGTTTGGGAGATCTCGAATCGTCCATCGACTGCTTTCAACAAGCCGTCCGACGCCAGCCAAACAATATCGGGCTCGTCGCTGCTACGGCCGCAGCATTACGTCAGGCTGGGCATCGCGATGAAGCAAAGCTGCATTGTGAAGCAGGCCTTCGTCTGGATCCAGAGTCGGCCGAGTTGCATTTGCTCCTGGGAAACATCCTTCAAGAACAAGACGACTTCGATGCAGCCATTGCATACCTTGAGAAAGCTATCCGACTCGCTGGTCGAACGGAACAGAACGTCAGTTGCCTGGGCATCGCGTGCTTTCGACAAGGAGAGATCTCCCGGGCCGTCGCTCTCTTTCGTGAGTCGATTTCGCTGAATCCTCACTTTGATGATGGTCACTTCCATCTCGGCATGGCTCTCTTGCTCCAAGGAGACTACAAACAAGGCTGGGAGGAATACGAATGGAGATTGGGTGGTCGTCGACGCTCTATTTCTCGCTCAATGATTCCTTTGTGGAACGGTCGCCCACTTGCCGCCAATCAAACTCTGCTGCTGGCCGCCGAACAGGGATTCGGCGACACGATTCAGTTTGTGCGATTTGCAGCCGATGTAAAACGGCGGTACGGATGCCAGATCGTTCTGCAAGCTCAACGACCGCTGATCTCACTGCTCTCGACCTGCCAAGGTATCGATCGCTTGATTGCTCGTGACGATGCATTGCCATCGATCGATTGCTATCTGCCCTTGGCCAGCCTACCAAGCGTTCTCCATTTCAATCCATTGCGTTCGATCTCGAAATCGTCGTACCTCGCAACAGCCCCCGATCGAGCAACAAAATGGAGCTCTTTGTTGGCGCCCCCAAAAACAGCCGCCGGAACTCGACATATGCAAGTCGGACTTTCATGGCAAGGTGACCCTCGATTCCCGGCGGACCGGTGCCGCTCCATCCCGCTTGTACATTTCATCCCCTTGTTGAAGACTCCCAACGTCGATTGGATTAGTCTCCAAAAAGGCCACGGAACCGACCAGCTTCTATCGCTCGACCAAACGATCAAGATTACAAACTTTGGCGACCAGCTCGACGCAGATGGTCAGGCGTTCCTCGATACAGCTGCGATCATGAAGCAACTCGACCTAGTGATCACCTCGGACACCGCAGTGGCCCATCTCGCAGGTGCCCTAGGGATTCCTGTTTGGATCGCGGTTAGCCATGTCCCCGACTGGCGCTGGAATCTTCAGGGCAGCGACAGCGTTTGGTATCCAACAGCCCGACTCTTTCGACAACCCAAACTCGGCGATTGGACAAGCGTTTTTTCGAGAATGCTTGACGAGCTTCGGACGTAGCCACCGTCGCCAAGACGGTGGAAGAAGTGCCTTAGACTATGGATTTTACGAGGATTTTGAAGCTTCGAGCGTCCACGCTCTTGGCGAGCGTGGCTACGAGATCTGGCATTCCGCGTGAAGTGTCACAATTCTCGCTTTTTTTCCTTCCCGACGTACGCCGGCTGAATGAAATTGCAACAATGTTTATAAGCACCCACGCCCACACGAATAGGCTTGACCAAAATCCCACGCCAATCAATCCCTCCACATTCAAAAGGTCGTCAATCACCATGTCGAAACCAAGTTTGTATTTATGCAATATCGAATTAATGATCGCGATGCTGTTGGTAGCGATCCTGTCCGTGGATGCTTGCTCGCAAACTCGCGAGGAGAAAGTCCGCAACGACAAGCTGATGTTTGAATCGAAAGGCCTTTGGTTCTACAACGACCTCGAAAAAGGATTCGATACCGCTAAAAAAACGAATCAACCGGTGCTGGTTGTCTTACGATGCATTCCATGCGAAGAGTGCGTGAAGCTGGACGACGACATGGTTGAATCGAACCCGCAGTTGCAACAACTCCTAAAGTCTTTCGTTCGAGTTCGGATCGTGGGGACCAACGGGTTGGACCTTTCGCTGTTTGAGTTCGATACCGACCAGTCGTTCGGTGTCTTCATCTTCAATGCAGACCGAACACTTTACGGTCGATACGGTACGCGATCGGACCGAACTGCCTGGGAAGGTGACGTCTCGGTCGAAGGGCTCGGCAAGGCTTTAGAAGGCGCCTTGCGTCTTCATCGCGACTATCCAAACAATCGCGAAGCGTTGATCGGTAAACAAGCATCGAAACCTCTCTTTGCAACCCCTGAAAAAATCCCAGCCCTCGCCGCCAAATACTCCGATAAACTCGACTACGAAGGGAACGTCGTCAAGAGCTGTATTCACTGTCATCAAATTGGCGATGCGATGCGTAACCACTATCGCACAGAGCAAGGCAAGCTCCCCGAAACTTGGATTTTCCCGTACCCTCACCCTAAATCGATCGGCTTGATCCTCGATCCGAAAGAGTGCGCAACCGTAACCAATGTTGTCGATGGCTCGGCTGCGAAGGCATCCGGTTTTCAAATGGGAGACGAGATCGTATCTCTTGAGTCACAGCCAATCCTTTCCTTTGCTGATGTGCAATGGGTGCTCCATCACGTACCTGCCCAGGGAGGTAAGCTGACAGCAAACGTTCGTCGCGGCCAACAATCCATCAAACTCGAACTCGCACTTGAAACAGGTTGGCGATCGAAGGAAGATATCGCTTGGCGAGCCTCTAGTTGGCCGCTTCGCCAAATGGGGCTGGGCGGAATGTTTTTGAAAGAGATTACCGCCGACGAGCGAAAAACCCTCGATATCTCGGACGATCAAATGGCGTTGGTGGTAAACCATGTCGGCGCGTTCGCTCCTCATGATCGTGCCAAGAAAGCGGGCGTCGAGAAGGGTGATATCTTGATCGAGTTGGATGGTCGACGCGACCTAAAACGCGAAACGGATGTCCTCGCGTATGCCATGAACGAAGTGGAACCAGGTCGAAGCGTAGCGATGCGATTTCGACGTGGCAATGAAGAGAAACGCGTCGAAATCGCGACCTCCAAATAGCGATGACGTTTCCTAGCCAGCCTATTAAATTGGTCGATTGCCGTGAACATGGACTCGATTCGGGCGCCGAACTGTTCGTTGTCGAAGGAGACTCTGCTGCCCAAGCGGTAACTCGCATTGCGGACACTCAATTTCAAGCGGTGCTCCCGATGCAAGGCAAACCGATGAACGCCTTGAAGGCATCGGAAAATGCACTTCGAAGGAATCCTTTTTTCAGCGCCCTCATCCATTCGATTGGAACCGACATCGGCAAGGCGTTCGAATTGTCCGCGTGTCGATATCAGCGAATTATCCTTCTCTTTGATCCCGATGCAGATGGTATTCACTGCGGAACGTTAGCAATGTTTTTCTTCTACCGTTGGATGCGACCGCTTCTAGAGGCTGGCAACATTGCGATTGTTCGAGCGCCGATGATGGAAGTCGTTGCCGACAAGATCAGAATCGTTCAACTCGCCTATTCCGAAGAAGAAGGGCAACGGGTCTGCAACGAACTTTCGATCCAGCAAAAAACGGGTGTGATCAAACGACGCTTCCGAGGCCTG
>JANPLJ010000632.1:0-1261 GCA_031426475.1 Pirellulaceae bacterium
CGCATGGGTCGCTCAGCAAAGGACGGTTTTATGAAGAGTCGGTAAGAGTACCGCTTGTTGCACGCTGGCCTGGACACATTCATTCCGGTCGCAGTCCGGCGCTGGTGCAGATGATGGATATTTATCCCACCATCGTCGAAGCGGTTGGTGGTAAGCTTTCGTCCGGGCGTTTCGCGCAGTCGCTCATGCCCGTCGCCTCGGCCGCTAAATCGAGCTTGCGTACGGTCGCGGTCAGCGAAATTGGCGACGAGCCACCGCTTCGAATCATGGCCCGCGATCTTCGCTATAAGTATTGGGCCGACGAAAGTCGTGAGTTTCTATTCGATCTAGAAACAGACCCATTCGAGATGAACGACCTTTCCAAGGATACCGAGCACCAAGCTACTCTTGGAGAGATGAGAGGAAAGTTGCTCTTACATCTTCGCTCGACTCAAGCGAACTTTGCCGTAGGCTCTAAACCGAAGGTCCAACGCCTCCGCGAAGCCAAGTCCAAGGAACCAAAACCATGATTTCAATGCGTTATTTTTTGGTTGTTTACGTTTCGGCGATCGTCGTTCCGAATACACCAGTGGCCGCAAAGCCACTTAACGTGCTCTTCATCGCCGTAGATGATCTTCGGCCTGAGCTCGACTGCTACGGCGCGGTACACATGAACACGCCGCACATTGACCGACTCGCATCGAGTGGGATGCTTTTTGATCGAGCGTATTGCCAAGTCGCCGTTTGCAATCCCTCGCGATGCAGCTTGCTGAGCGGAACGAGGCCTGACACGAATGGCGTGCTCGACAATCAGCACTTCCTGCGGCCGAATATGCCCGATGTCGTCACGCTGCCACAGCATTTCAAGAATCACGGCTACACAACTGTTTCGCTCGGCAAGATTTTTCATCACAGTGAACGCGAACCCGGCGACGATCCACTATCGTGGAGCGAACCTGCGTGGTATCACGGCGAACCTTACAAGCACTGGTTCAACAAGGAATCGCTCGACTATGTCAAAAGTCTTAAAGCATTAGCGAAGGATAAGCAACCCAAGCAATTGCGAGCCGCACCGTTTGAAGTTGCGAACGAGCCTGATAAATCTTACCCCGATGCGCAGACTGCAAAAAAGGCCATCGAGACACTACAACGACTCAACGCCGACGACAAGCCGTTTTTTCTTGGCGTGGGATTTGTGAAGCCACACCTTCCGTTTACTTGTCCACAGAAGTATTGGGATCTCTATCCAGAGGAGACCATTCAACTTGCCTCGAATGCCTAT
>JANPLJ010000633.1:0-4253 GCA_031426475.1 Pirellulaceae bacterium
AAGTCAAAAAGTTCCCGAGCCAACGGAATGGGTAAACGACCCCAATCAAGCGAATCCTAGGTAAATTCCGTGGGCATTCGCTAGACCAATCGAATGCGCATCGAGTTGCGTTCAATTTATGGCCGTCTCGTTTTCGAGACGACGGTAGGCCGGAACAAGCAGCGAAGTGTGTTCGTCAATTTGAGAAGGACAATCTGCGCTGTTCCGGCAGTCGGAAACATCGGTTTTGCCGGAACGGCGTCGCCCACGTTTTATTCACCATCCAAGTTTGCTTGCGACTTGTTCCGGCCTACTAAAAAGCAAGACGGCCTCTTCGTGCAGCTTGGTGTAACGTTGAAACAGGGGACTGATGCCCCCGCTCGCCGACAGTGTCGTTGGCAGCAAAATCTCGAAATAACACGCAACCTCTAGCTCGAACCATCGACAACCTTTTTGTTCGCCACGTTTTAACATGCGTTTCAAGTGACACGCCCAGTGCGTGACGGTTTCTGTTCAATCGCCGCCAGCAAAGGTGTGGCATATCTTCGAGGAGACCCTGTGATGGCCGAGTCAATTTCCGCGTCAGTTGGTCAAGGTGGGACGAATCGGTTCATCGATGTTGAAACCGTACAATCCCTGCTCAATCAAGTTCCTGCCGATTCCGGGGGACCGTCACCACTTCTTGATACCGATGGAATTGTCGGCCCGCTCACCATTGCGGCGATCAAAAAGTTTCAGAAATTTCATCTTGGCTTTCAAGACGGTCGAGTCGATCCGAAGAACAAGACAATCGCGAAGCTTAACGAATTTGACTTGGATCCCGCCAAGGGGAATCCTGTTCAATTTCGGCCAGTAGTCGATCCGAACGCGCTTCCGCCCCCTGCAAGCGGGTTCGACAATGCCGATTCGGTCAAAGGCAAAGCGCCGTGGCTGATGGTTCCACTGGGAGGCCATAAGTTTGTGCAGTTTACGAACAATAGCGATGTGAGGCAGATCACCAGTAGCAATGAGAAAGTCGTACGGGCGCTCAGTTTGGGAATCGCCGTTCAGGTGTTTGGGCTCGCGCCAGGCGTTGCAGTTCTCAAGGCACGCAATGCATCGGGCCGCGTCCTCGCTCGCTTGGAAGTATCGGTAAAACGTCGCAAGACAGTTCGCACTTCGTTTCATTTCGTCGAAGACGGCGCTGGCACAAAGACGATCCGAACGCCATCCAACGTCGATCCGAAAGCAACCAACGACAGTTTGGATATGCTCATAACGAAACTAAACAAGATCTACATTCCTCAAGCGAATATCGAGTTCGTCAAGAAAGATGTGAATTTTCCGCTTAAGTTCACGCAAAACTTTGGAACCGAAGTACGATTTACCGCTCACTTGAAGAAAGTCCCGCTCAAGGAACACGAATGGGATATCGTGGTTGCCAAACGCGACCGGGGTGCCGATTTTAACGTATTCTTTGTTTGGGATTATGAGGATAACATCGATGCCGGGGATGGGGTCGAAGCGGGGACATTGTCGAGCGTCAAGAGTTGTCTATTCGATGACGATCTTGGCCAAGACATGGACGAAGTGCTTGGGCACGAAGCTGGCCATAACCTGGGGCTCGACCATTCGTCGAACTCGGATCATCTCATGCTCGATGTAGGAGTCAGCAAGAAGAAGCTTCCCCGTGAGCATGTCGATAGAATAAACCGATGACCTGGAGCCATTCGAATGATTCAGATGCAGCATTCACGCTACGTAGCATTTTTAAGGGCGTTGCTAGTTACCTTCCCATTCATAACAGGACTTCGCAGCATGGCAATTGATCCGATTCCAACGACGAGTTCCACCGTGGAACAGATTGCGAGTGCATTTGCAAGTGTTCGCAACGGCGATCTATCCAAACTAAGCGATTTAGTAAAAATTGGCCCGCCGCTTGCGACGTTGCTTGCTCCTTACCTCGTTGATTCTGATGAAAACGTACGGCGTGAAGTCGTTTCACTGCTATCGCTCGTCGGCGGAAACGACGCGATTCCTCTGCTCGCCAAGGCGGTATCGGATGTCTCGATGGACGTATCCGAACGGGCGTCGCTTGCGCTTTACGAGCGATTCGATCCTGATCAAGTGGCCGCGAATACCGACGCCGCTCGAGCGATACTGGGAAGTATCAACGCTGGTAATCCAGCTGGCACAACGCTTGTTCTCGCAGGCTATATTCCAGGCGCGAAAACCGAAGAAGCGCTGAGGAAATTTCTGAAGTTGCCTGAAAGCCGGGAGCCAATACAGTTTCTTTCCGATTCCAATCCTGTAACTGCTCAGCTGCCGGCGTTGCTAGCACTTGCTCGACTCGGTGACAAGGACTCAATGTCGGAAGTTGCCAAGCGAGCTGAACACGCTGATGGAGACGAGTGGCTATTTTTGCTGGCAGCAATTCGTGATGTAAATGCGCCACGAATTCTGCATGCTATCAAAGAAGCCCTTGATGATCCACGAGAAACCTCCGTTGGCGTACCGTCGCACGCTGCTCCCAAACGTCGAGTTTGCGACGAAGCTTTGAATGCTTTGGTCGAACGTCTCAGTCTCAAGCCAAGTTTTCCGATCAGCACCGCGCAGCGCTATTCGCCACAAGAACTTGCTGAAGCTCGACGCTTGATCGACGAATTCCTGCCGAAATAGTCTTGTTGACGGCTTGGCAACGCTCGCTTAGCATCTCAATGTTCCCGGTCCACCAGCTAACCGAATTCAATTGACCATGATGCTTTCACGTGCCCTCGGAAGTTTGTTTCAACTCACCTTTCTGATCGTCTTCATTTCATCTACTTCAAACGCCGCACCACCTAACGTTGTGCTGCTCATGGGCGACGATCATGGCTGGGAAGAGACTGGTTATCACGGTCATCCGCACGTCAAAACGCCGGTGCTCGATGAGATTGCCGCGACTGGCTTACGGATGGAACGATTTCACTCGGGGCATCCTAGCTGTTCACCGACACGTGGCAGTTTCTTGACCGGACGGCATCCGAATCGTTATGGTACTTTTGCGCCTGGGTGGTCGCTGCGTCCCGAAGAAATCACCATCGCACAGATTATGCGAAAGGCTGGTTATCACTGCGGCCATTTCGGTAAGTGGCATGTCGGCGCAGTCAAAGCCGCGTCTCCGGTAAGTCCTGGCGCGATGGGATTTCATGAATGGTTGTCGCACGATAACTTCTTCGAGTTAAATCCTTCTCTCTCACGCAATGGGAACCCGCCTGAAGTCATTCAGGGGGAAAGCTCGGAGATCATTGTGCAGGAAGCGATCCGATTTATTGACGATGCTCGAAAGGCTGACAAGCCATTCTTCACCGTGATCTGGTTTGGATCCCCCCACGAACCTTATAGCGGTCTTCCAGCAGACCTAGCCCTATACGATGATTTGCCTTCGAAATATGCGATCAAAAAAGTCAAGCTCACATCGAATGAAACAGGTGGACCGGTCACACGTTCACAAGGAGACGTATTGCGAGAACGCTACGCCGAGATTACCGCAATGGATCGAGCGATTGGATTGTTGCGCAAGCATCTGATGGTACAAGGCCTTCGCCCGGATACGCTTCTCTTCTACTGCGGTGATAACGGCACGTCCGCAGATGCATCGTTGGCGTCTCCGCATCGCGGTGTCAAAGGCCAAGTCTACGAGGGAGGTACGCTCGTTCCAGGACTGATCGAATGGCCTTCGCGCATCAAGAATCCCCGTTCCAGTAGTATACCCGCCAGCACGAGCGACCTCATGCCAACTCTTTGTTCGCTGGTCGGCCAGCCGTTACCCAGCCGTCCGATCGACGGGGTTGACCTAACACAGTTAATCGATGGGGAGATGACCGAGCGATCGAATCCGCTTTACTTCTGGAGTTATAACACTGGGCGTTTAAGCAAACTGAACCTGAAGCCTTGGATCGATCCGGAGCTACAGAAAGGAACGACCCCGCTCGCTAAACAAGCACGCGGAAAAGCAACCCGCGACTTCACGAATTTCCATCATCCAACGGCTAGCGATGCAGACTTCCTAGGCCCTCGTGCTATCATCGACGGAAACTTCAAGCTTGTCATCCACGAACAAAAATCAGGCGACGCCAATCAAGAACTCTTTGATCTCAAAGCGGATCCGTCTGAAAAAACAAATCTGATCGATCAACATCGCTCGATCGCTGATAAACTACAATCTCAACTCCACCAATGGCAAGAGTCCGTCCTACATAGCCTCACCGGGGCAGATTATCATTGATTTTCTCGGTTCAAGAGTTTGGTTCGTT
>JANPLJ010000634.1:0-4014 GCA_031426475.1 Pirellulaceae bacterium
CACAAACTTGCGACTTCCGATAAAGAGCCAGTTTCCATCGTTCGGGAACTCTACCTGACCATCTTTAGTCGATTGCCTGACCAGGACGAACTGACGACGATGACGAACTTGTTTACGATGCGAGACCCATCATCACTCGCCGATTCGGACCCTGTGACGTACCGTCGGCATTTGATCGAAGATGTTGTCTGGTCAATGTGTAATTCGCCTGAATTTCTCTACCTCGATTGATGTGAGCTATATTCCATATCATGCATCGACGAAACTATTTGCAACTGGGACTCGCTGGTCTTGCTGGCGGCAATTTCTTGGACCTACTCGCCTTACAGCGAGCCGCCGCCGGCGACACACCGACTAGCAAACCAAAATCGAATTGCATTCTGATATGGATGGACGGTGGCCCCACACACCTGGAGACATTCGATCTCAAGCCAGAAGCTCCGATGGAAATTCGCGGCGAGTTTCGTCCGATCGAAACGAACGTCCCTGGGATCCGAATTTGCGAGCATCTGCCGAAGCTGGCGAAGATTGCGGACAAGTATTCGATCATTCGATCTGTCTGTCATAATCAAGCCAATCACGGTGCAGGCAATCACTATATGATGACCGGAGCACCACCTCGAATTCCGGTGGGTTGCGGCGCGTTTGTCAGTTTCCATCCCAGCCTCGGTTCCGTTGCCGCTTACGAACGGCCTGCACCTCATGGGCTCCCAAGTTATTTCTCGATGCCTAGTATGTCACGGTCGGGTGGCCCCCATTTCCTCGGCGCGAAGTATGCGCCGTTCATCGTCGCCAATGATCCCAACGGCAAGGACTTTCGTGTCCGCGATGTCGAGCTACCGCGCGACCTGCCGCTCGGTCGATTTGAGTCACGACGTGATCTTCGCAAGTTGGTTGACCGTCTTCCTCGGTATACAGAACCACAGATGAGCGATCCGGTCTTGGCCTATGACGAAAACTTCCAGCAGGGATACGACCTGGTGATGACTCCAGAAGCACAGAAGGCCTTCGATATCCAAAGCGAGCCAGATACCGTTCGAGAAGCATACGGGAGGAATAGCTTTGGTCAGCGCGCTCTTATGGCTCGGCGGCTTGTCGAGTTGGGAGTGCCATTCGTAACGATCTACGACGGAGGCTGGGACCATCATTCCGATTTGTTTGGAGCTTTAAAAACTCGTCTCCCTTCCTGGGATCAAACGGTTGCCGCGCTGATTTCGGATCTTGATCAAAGAGGTCTCCTAGAAACAACGATGGTGATCGCTTTGGGTGAATTCGGCCGAACGCCCAAAATTAGTACGCTATCGGGACAAAGCAAACCAGGTCGAGACCATTGGGCCAACGCGATGTCGATTCTTTTTGCAGGAGGCGGAAGCCATGGAGGTCAAGTCATCGGAGCCACGGATCGCCAGGGGCACTCGGCGATCGAACGTGTCTTGTCTCCCGAGAACTACGTATCGACTGTCTATCGGAAGTTGGGGATCGACCCAGGCAAGATCTACTACACGCCTTCAGGACGTCCAACACACCTTGTCAGCGATCATACTCCGATCAACGAACTGATGTAGATCGACATGATTGTGCTGCTTCCCAAGAAAAAGATCGATCGGATATTGCGACTGACAGTGCGAACGTCCATGTTCGCATTCTGTCTTGGGACCCAACCAATTCACGATTCGTTGGGTGCAGATAAACCCAAACCGAGCTCGATCCTTCCGCCTGGTGGTTCATCGGGAACGACCGTCGAAGTTACAGCATCAGGCAAGTTCCCCGTTTGGCCGCTGGAAGTTTGGTCGGACTCCCCTGCAATCCAATGGAGTGCTAAATCAGAATCCGGAAAGTTGCAAGCTAGAATCGGAACCGATGCGACGGTCGGTCTTCATTGGATGCGAATGTACCATGTCAACGGTGCCACAACCGCTTTTCCTTTCCTCGTAAGTAGTTTCCAGGAACGATTGGAAAAGGAACCCAATGATCAAACAAGCGAATGCCAAGAACTCCCAAACGAGCCACAAATCGTTCAGGGCATTTTGAATAAACGAGGCGACGTCGACCTCTACTCGGTCGATCTCAAAGCGAATGAATTGCTAGTTGCCACCATCGATTCCGGGAAATGGCTTTCGAGCCCTGCCGATACCAATCTTCAGATCACGGATGCAAAGGGTTTTGTTCTGGCAGAGAATCTTGATCACGTTGGCTTGGATCCCTATCTGGAACATCGAGCTGCGTATGATGGCAGATATTTCGTCAAGGTTTTTGGTTTTCCGGCAACGCCCAATTCCACCATCGGCTTTGGCGGGGGAAGCGATTGGGTTTATCGATTGCAGTTGACGTCGATCTCATCGCCATTTGGTAAAGCCTTGGACTTCGATAACCAATCCCTGATTGAAAAGGATTTGATCGAATTAGAATCCGGACAATATCTGAAGCGCGACCAGCCGTTTGAATTGATGCTCCCGGGGAGCGTTCGTGGAACGTTGCAAAACCCCGACGAGAAGCACTTCTTTCGATTCGCCGCGAAAGCACAAACGAACTACCGTATTCGACTGCTGGCTAGAGAATTTGGGTCATCTTTGGATGGTTCGCTTGCCATTCTTGACGCGCAAGGAACTCAGCTTGCCTCTCAAGATGATGTAGGGAACAACCGCGATCCCGTTTTGCAATGGAAAGCTTCCGTCGATGGACAGTTTACTGTTTCCATAAGTGATTTCCATCGGAATGGAGGTCCTGACTACCCATACTGCTTATTCCTTGACGAGTGGCCCGCGAGCTATACCGCCAGTACTACCAGCGATTTGATTTCGTCAACGATCGGTAAGGAGTCCGAAATCGCCGTTGCCGTGGAGCGAGACAAAGATTTCAAGGAGACAATCACCTTTCGTATAGAAGGGTTGCCGAGTCACGTTCAGTGCGCAAGCGTCGAATCGAAGCACGGGAGCGATTCGGCTAAAAAGGTTACTCTGAAACTTATCGGCCGAGAAGCTTTTCAAGGGCCAGTTCAGATCGTCTCGCGAGTTGTGAGTTCGCCAGAGCAAGGTTCGAAACCGATCGAACACTTCGCGAAGGCTCCCGACCACAAGCCGCTCTGGTTGAGCGTTGCTGCCGAGTAGAGCCCGGCCGCTCGTCTGCTTTGTCGCGGTATCATGGACTTCGTCGATAATCTGGCGAGTTCAGATGCTGGCCGACACATATTAACGGGTTGCCTCGAATGCGGTACAATCGGGACGTTTCATCACTTCCCATTCGAAAGGTACCCAATATGAGATATGGCTTTTGCGGCTGCGTTCCTGCGGCCTTGTTTTTCATTGTTTTCGCTTCGCTGACCATTGGCTTCGGGCAGGCTGAAGATCAAGCGGCTTCGAAAATCGACCTGGCCAATGGCAAGTTCTTGATGGTCGCACCTTCCAGCTGGGAAACGGTACCGCCGAAATCTGGCATTATTCAATACGAATTCAAAGCGCCCAAAGATAAGAAAGAAGACACGGCTCGCATTACGATTATGCAGGCAACGGGCGGAATCGATGCGAATATCGATCGATGGATTGGACAATTCGACGGCGTCAAGGACAGCGAAGTCAAGAAAGAAAAGAAGGATATTGCCGGAGCGACGGTTCATATCGTCGATATTTCTGGTACCTACAAGGAAAGCATGGGGGGCGGACCGTTTGCTCCCGGGAAAGTGGAGAAGCGAGAAAACTATCGCATGCTCGGAGCGATTATCGAAACCAAAGAAGCCGGAACGATCTTCGTAAAAATGACCGGTCCTCAAGCGACCGTCGAGCCACTCGCCGAAGGCTTTAAGAAGTCGGTGATGGAAGTGAAGAGCAAATAGTCGAATCGATTGCAAGCAATCGTTGTGCATTCGACGTCGTGATCCGTCCGAGTTCCACTAAACTGATCCCACGGCATTTTGCGATGCAGGCTGCCGTGTGTACGACCAACGCGGGTTCGTTGGGACGGACCGACCGCTTGGGCTCGGGCGATAGATAGGGCGAATCGGTTTCGACAAGCAGGCGA
>JANPLJ010000635.1:0-3094 GCA_031426475.1 Pirellulaceae bacterium
CGACCATGAGCATGACCACCCCAGTTGGCTTGCTCACCATTTTGATGATGCCGAGCAGCAGTTCGATGCCGGTCAGCTCGGGATGTGGTTGTTTCTGGTCACAGAAGTCCTTTTCTTTAGCGGTATGTTCTGTGCGTACGCGATGTATCGCAGTTTACACCCAGAGATTTACGAATTTGCTAGCGAATTCTTGAATGAAAAACTCGGCGCTATCAATACAGGCGTCCTCTTGTTTAGCTCGTTGACGATGGCCTGGGCCGTCCGAGCTGCCCAACTTTCTCAGCACCGAACGCTGATTGCGATGTTGGCGATGACGCTTTCGTGTGCTTCAATATTCCTTGGCGTGAAAGCTGTCGAATACAGCCACAAGTGGACGATAGGTCTGCTTCCTGGCAAGCTTTACGTTACCCAGGGTGTATTGCCTCCATCACACGATCCGTATTGGCTCTACTTTCTCTGCGCACCCGCCGCAGTCTGCCTTGTCGTCTTGTTCGTTTGGTACTTCATTACTCTCGTTAAAAGCGATTCGTTCCAACGCCAGATTAGCGGTCCGCTTCTCGTCGCGGCGCTGTGTTTCTTTGGCGGCGTTGGATTGGGTGTTTATCTTGAGTCGCTTGAAGAACATGCTCACGATGCGCACGCGGCAACGGCCCACAATCATGGTCATTCGCATGACGCTCATACGGCTGGCGATGGTCATGCTCACGAGACGGCCGCGGCACAAGCAGCACCTGCAATGACTTCGGTATCAATCGTATCCACCGATTCTGCCACAGCGACGAGCATGACCCAAGCTCACCCTGATCAGGTTTTGGTTGATCCCAAGCGAGTCAACATCGATCGGCCTGAAGTCAATCAGAAGAGCAAAGCTGGTTTGTTCTTCGGAATTTATTACTGCATGACTGGCGTCCACGCTATCCACATTCTCGGCGGGATGATCGTGATCTCCTGGTTGATTGTGAAAGCGGCTCGCAAAGAGTTCCACTCGAAGTATTTCGGCCCTGTCGACAATGTGGGGTTGTATTGGCACTTAGTCGACTTCATTTGGATTTACCTGTTTCCTCTATTGTATTTGATTAAGTGACGTGTTTTGCGACTAGCTCTCGCTTGCCGGAGCAGGCTAGGTAACGACGATCAATTTTCTTGACACACATGAATAGGTTTCGGTCGGCACCGGGAACCTGGAACGATTTTGAAAAGCTGGAAGTAAAATGGGACACACTGCTGACACGCAAGCTCATGCTGATGGCCATCACGATGGCGAGTTTTCGCATCCAGCTCCGCTGTCGATGTTGTTCGCAGTGTTCTTTGCGCTGCTTGCATTGACAGTCCTCACCGTCTGGCAGTCGACGTTGGATATCGGCGAGGCCGAGCTTTGGATCACGCTGTTGATTGCGACGGTGAAGGCTGGCTTGGTCATCCTGTTCTTTATGCACTTACTCTGGGACAAACCGCTCAACGCGATATTCTTCCTGAGTTCGATCATTTTCGTCGCCTTGTTTCTGGGCTTCACATTGATGGACGCCCAGGGCTATCACTATCAGATCGAAGACCGTGATACGCTGCTGGAATCGCTTCCGGTCGAAGTCGTTGCGAAAAAATAGTGAAGTTCAAGGCGGTCATTTTCGATCTCGACGGAACGTTGCTCGATACGCTCGAGGACCTTGCTGTTTCGGCGAATCAGGTTCTTAGTCGGTTTGGGGCAGCGGAACATCCGTTGGAATCGTACAAGACGCTCGTTGGCGACGGTGTTGCTGTTCTCTTTCAGCGAGCCTGGGCAGCAACCGTCAGCGACCCAACGCTTCTTCAAAGCGCAGTCGACGCTTTTCACGAGATATACGCCTTGGAATGGAATAAGCGTTCCAAGCCATACGATGGGATCGAGATTTTGCTTTCTCGTTTAGTCGAAAGTCGCGTGCCGCTAGCGGTTTTGTCGAATAAGCCGGACCGTTTCACCCATCAATGCGTCGATCATTTTCTTGGAAAGTTTCCTTTTTCGAGTGTTCATGGGCAAAAAGCTGGCATTCCTCGAAAACCGGACCCGGCCGGAGTCTTCTTAATCGCCAGCGAATTGTCTTTACGTATCGAAGAAATCGCTTATGTCGGTGATACGAATACCGACATGGAAACTGCGGTTTCAGCAGGCTGTTGTGCGATTGGAGTCTCGTGGGGATTTCGCGCCGTTGAAGAACTTCAACGGAGCGGGGCTCAGAAGATCGTGCATACTCCCGGAGAGTTAGCTGAACTTCTGATGGCCTAGACCCCCTCGCCGGAATTTTCGATTCCAATGATGGGTATGGATGCACATGAAGACTTTGCAAACTTTACGGACTCCTGAACAGTCTAAACAAGACGAATTTGAAGTTATCAAGCGTCGCATTCACTCGCGGCTAGTCGACAAACTCGACTTGAGCCGTGTTGGTGAGATGAAAGGTGACGCACTCAAGCGAGAGATTCGCTTGGTCGTTGAGCATCTATGTGATGCCGAAAATACGCTCCTGAATCGCTCAGAACGCGACCGTATCGTCGACGAAGTGCTCGACGAGACATTCGGCCTCGGACCTCTCGAATTGCTCCTGAAAGACCCGACGATCAGCGATATCTTGATCAATGGACCGAAGAGCATCTTCGTTGAGCGACGCGGTCGATTGGAAAAAACCGAAGTCGAGTTTCGCGATAACGGGCATCTGATGCAAATCATCGATCGAATCGTTTCGCGAGTTGGACGTCGAGTCGATGAAACCTCTCCGATGGTCGACGCGCGTTTGGAAGATGGTTCCCGTGTCAACGCGATTATTCCTCCGCTAGCCTTAGACGGAGCTGCGGTCTCGATTCGACGTTTTGGTGCTACTCCGGTGAGGCTGGAAGATCTATTGAACTTCAAAGCCTTCACACCTGAAATGGTGATGCTGCTCGAAGGTTGCATCAAAGCTCGACTGAACATGATCATTTGCGGGGGAACGGGCTCTGGGAAAACGACACTACTCAATACGCTAAGCAGCTTCATCCAGAATGACCAACGCGTCGTAACGATTGAAGATGCTGCTGAATTGCGTCTACAACAAGAACACGTTGTTCGTTTGGAAACTCGGCC
>JANPLJ010000636.1:0-6700 GCA_031426475.1 Pirellulaceae bacterium
GAAAGTACAAGCGATCGACGTCTCGCAATGGTTCAATGCGGCCGCCGTACCATTGCTTTGGAACGACAATGCATCGGTGAGCACGGAAACGATCAGTGCGAATCGGGCAAGGATACGACGCGTCCAGTCTGATTTGTCGTCATCCGTCGACTTCACGCTTCAAGGCCAAGATATACTTATCAGAGCTAGGCTCGAGAACAACTCGGAGCAGGAAATGGGGGCCGTCGGAATCGAGCTTCCGGCCATTCGGTTTCGTCGAGAGCCAACGGGGCATATGACGAGCTGGAATATGGACTATGTCCAACATCACGGACCAAAGGTTGCGCATCCTAGCCACTACGTACGTTTGGGGGGATCTGACGCAAGCGATGATGAATTTGGTGTAGGCGTTACTCCTTGGAAAACGGGTTTATCGAGGAGCCTGTTGTTATGGGAGCCGCCCAATGGCTCAAATGCGCATCGAGGATTGCGTTATCTTGTTCCATCAAAGATACCAGCTGGTGGTGCGATCACGATTCAAATGATTCTGCGTATCAGTCGCAATCGCGATTGGCGGCACTTACTGAAACCATATCAAAAACACTTCCAGCAAACCGTTGCCACGGTCCAATACGATGCGGATCATCGACCCTTTGTGCAGTTTTCCGGGGTTGATAAGAATCTGGTTGGAGAAAGAAACCCCTTTGGTTTTATGGAGAATCGGCGTCGGTTCGATACCGTCAATGGAACTATCCTATTTGGCCGAATGGTCCTTCCTGGCATGGTAAAATCGAACAGCCAAGGAGTAATGTTTTGGGCGTTGGGCGGTTACAACCCCCGTGGCGTGATGTATCGACCGGATTTTGATATCTTCCCGAAAGAAGTTGACAACAACATTCCTTTGCTAAGGAAGATGCTGACCGACGAAGGCAAGAAGCTTGGCCTGTGCACTCGCCCTGGAGAAATCGTGCTTCCCTATGATCGAGATCATGACGGATCGATTCCGCTCAACCCAGACGATCCGGAACACTTAGAAATGCTGAGACATCGCTTTGAAACGGCGATCGGTAAGGGATTTACTGCATTCTACCTCGATAGTTTTGGAAGCTCGTTGGAAGATATCAAAACAATGATATTCTTGCGCAAGTACCTTGGACGTTCCATTCAAACGTACGCGGAAATGCCGTGCGATTGGGTTCTTCCCTACAGTGGAGCATATCTCGAGCTTCAGCTGCATGAAAAAACGAACCAATACGTCTTAGCATGGTTGGGCGGAGTTGAGTACTGGGAACTTATGAGGTACCTGGTACCAGAAATTGGGAACATGGTAAAGAAGCGAACGGATGCAAATTTACTGCCCAGTGGCGTAGGATCGATCGATGAGCTTCTCTATCGCAATCGCCTAACTCCGATGAGTGAAGACTGGCAAATCGGCGGGGACGCTGATCGATTGCGATTGCTTAACGAACGGTACTTGGACGACCGTGGGAAATGGAAAGATTGAATACCCGGATCGCGTTTGATCTCTACCGATTGGCCGTTGGCGTTGGCGTTGGCGGTGGCGGTGGCACGGAAGGTCCGACAGAAACGACAATTGCTCCATCGGGCAACACCATCCCTGGCCGTAGCTCGCCTGACGGTGTTCCGTCCGCATTCAACGTAACAGGTCGGGAAGGCAACGATTGAATTGCCGAGGAATATCCCGAGGTGGCATATTGCTGGATTGACTGAGTTGGGTACGAGTTTGACAAATATCGAGATGTGGAATAATTGTACGCTGGAGCGACGTAAAGAGTACGAGGCGAATAGCCATAATTGGGATAGTTGTCATTCGAGTAGCCAAGCCTGGATTGCGATCCAAATGCCCCATAACCTAAACTCGGCCCAACTCCGAAACTAGAATAACCTAAACTCGGCCCAACTCCGAAACTAGAATAACCTAAACTCGGCCCAACTCCGAAATTGGAATAGCCCAAACCGCCATACCCAAAGCTCGAATACCCGAGTCCGCCGCCATATCCACCGCCGTAATATCCTCCGCCATGATGGGAGTGACTACTCCCGCCTCCATTCGGATGCCCTCCGCCCGCATGGTGACTTCCTCCTGCACCACCCATGTGTCCACCTGGGTGTCCACCGCCAGATGCACCACCATGGCCATGATCAGCGGGTAGCGTCGCACTTGAAAGAAGAGTCATGAAAGCGGCAACCATTACTTTACCATTCCAGGTAATGAGCCGACCGATTTGGAAGATAGCACGCACGGGAATCCCGCTTTCTCTTAATTTTGCACTTTAAACATTCAACTTATTCATTCATCATATACCTGCGACTGGACATAGTGCGTCTATTTTTTCAGATAAGCGAATCGTAATACAAGGAAAACCAAGGGCTGCCATCACTTTCGTTCGTGTAGGCAAGCCAAACGCATGGCAATTTGCTGGACAGAAGAAGACTCGATGCAGGAATCCATCAACGCATGGACCCACGGAATTGGCTTTCTGCTAAGTGTTCCCAGTGGTATCGCTTTGAGCCTATTGGCCATTGCCTATCGCGAGCAGCAAATGTGGTCTTGTTTCGCGTATAGCCTCAGTCTAACGACGTTGTTCCTGTTCTCGACCCTTTCCCATGCCGTTCGAGATCCTGTTTTGCGTCATCGATTCCGAACATGCGATCAGGGCTTTGTTTATACGCTTATCGCCGGCACGTTCACTCCTTTTGCGTGGGCTTATATGGAAGGTTGGTCTCGAATCGCACTTCTGTCGTTCGTTTGGATCGCTGCGGCAACAGGCTTCTATTCCAAGGTTTTCGCGAACCATCGCATCAACAATATGACGACGATTTCCTACATCTTGCTCGGCTGGATTCCGTCCATGGTCTTGTTTGGATACGTATCCACTACGTGCTTCGCTATCATGGCAGCTGGGGGAGTACTCTACACCGTCGGAACGTTGTTCCTCAAAAATGACCATCGAGCTTGGTATTTTCACGCCGTCTGGCACGTCATGGTGATCGTCGCGGGCATTTGTCATTACGTCGCTATTGTGATGTTTACCGTCCTGCAAGTCGATCGTTGAGCCTACCCGCTCTAAAATCCGGCTGCGGAACCACCGCCACGCGGATCCGCAGCTCCGACAAAGCTCTGACCGTCGGGGCTACGCGCGACAATCTGAGACGTTGAGCTCGAAGATAATTCTTTGACCTGATGTCCCATGGCACGCAATGCCGACCGCACGCTGTCCGGCAACTGGGATTCGACCATCAGCTCGTTGGGGGACCACTGATGATGAATGCGAGTTGCGGCGATTGCTTCTTGTGGCGTCAAGCCAAGTTCGAGCATCGAAACCAGCTCGAGCAGCACGGCGGTGATAATTCTTGGGCCGCCAGCTGCACCTACGGCGATCTTCGGCTTGCCGTCTTTCAACACGATCGTAGGACTCATACTGGACAGCGGTCGCTTCCCAGGCGCTATCGCGTTGGCTTCGGCACCGACGAGTCCAAAATAGTTGGCGACTCCTGGCTGTGCTGAAAAATCATCCATCTCGTTGTTTAACAAGACTCCGGTTCCGGGAATGACCACCTTGGACCCGAACCCCGTATTGACCGTCGCGGTGCAAGCAACCCAATTTCCTTCGGCGTCAGCGACGGAGAAATGGGTCGTGTGCTTATCCTTGAAGATATCGTCCGTCGCATTCTTCGGAATATTGTGTTGAGGAACGACGGAAGCATGATCACGATCGATCTTCTTCGCCAGATCGGCTGCATACTCCGATGATACTAACCCGCGTGGGACGTTGACAAAATCAGGGTCACCTAACCAAAACGCGCGATCGGCAAAGGCTAGCTTCATCGCTTCCGCAATGCAATGCAATCGACTTACCTCGTCGCAATTCTTCAGGTCGAAGTGTTCAAGAATATTGAGCATCTGGGCAACATGTACTCCACCCGAGCTCGGCGGCGGAAAACTCACCACGCTGTGCCCACGGTATTGTGTTCGAATCGGTACACGATGTTCAATGGAATAGTCTGCAAAGTCGGCCGCAGTCATGATCCCACCATGGGCTTTCATCCATGCTTCGGTCTTTTTGGCAAAAGCACCGCGATAAAACCAGTCGCTTCCTTTCTCTGCGATAGCCCGATACGTTGCCCCAAGGTCTGGCTGTTGGAGAACATCTCCTTCGACTAAAAGTTTCTCGTTAGGAAAGAAGACTGCTCGCGATGAATCGAATTCTTTCAAGTCGTCCGATGTGCTCTTGAGACGCGATGCGTAGATCCGACTCAGCGGAAATCCGTCCTCGGCGAGCTTTGCGGCGGGAATCAGCACTTCGCTAAACTTCTTTCGTCCAAAGTTTTTGATGACATAGTCAAAGGCTGCGATCTCGCCCGGGACACCGCTCGCAAGCGCCCCCGTCTGACTCAACTTCGTGTCCGCCTTGCCATCGCGAAGGTACATATCGCGAGTTGCCGCGGCGGGCGCTCGTTCGCGTCCGTCGATCGCAACAAATTCGCCATTTGCGAGATGAATCAACAGAAAACATCCGCCACCTATTCCAGAATTATGGCCATCAACGACGCCCAAACTAAGACCAACCGCCACCGCGGCATCGATCGCATTTCCTCCCGACGTCAGCGCATCGAGTCCCGCTTGAGTTGCAAGGGGATGCCCTGAAGCAACCATTCCGCGCGTGTAAACCGGAGCCGGCTCCGCGAACACCGCCTTTGGGAAGGCGATCGCTGCCAAAAGAACTAGTAAAACGCGGTGCGTTACGTTCATGAGATTTCAGTTCATTCGCAACAGAGTTTTGGAACTAGTGGTTCATCCAACTTAGATTTTAGGTTGGGTAGCCGAATTCGTCAGAATTCGGACGCAGCTCGAAAGGCGATGTCTACTGCGCTTCATCCGAAGTCTTACGACATCGGCTACGATTTGTAACCCAAAATCTAAAGTTGGATGAGGCACTAGTGAGTATCCATTCATACCGTCGGTTAGCGACGGGCATTCAGCCATACCGTCGTTCAGCGACCGTTATACAGCATATCAAAATATCAGAATACGCACTCTCATCAATTCTATTTTTGTTCTATCGATCGAACGATGTTGCTTCAATGGCGATCATAGCTCGATATTTTTCTATCTTTTCCGGGCTCGCAACATAGGGGAGATTCTGTTCATACAATACGGTTTCCAACGAGTGAATCAAGCGTCGATACTGGACATCCTTGAGCTCGGCTTTCGTCGATTGCTCGCTCGTTCGAGTACGTTCGACCTGGCTTTGCTGAAAGGATTCGTAGCTTGGAAGCGATCGGACCTGTTCGAGGAACGCTTCGCTGCGCTCTGGTCGTAACGCTTCCAAGCTCGACCAGTCTTTCGTCTCAGCAAGCTCCGGCCACTTTTCAATGATTTCGTTTCGTAGATCGCGACGCCGCGAAAATCGACCGCGACGCGCCGGACCGCGTCGCGATTGGCTGAATATTTTTCGCTGGGCTTCGCTGAGTACGAATACTTCCGTTACTTCTGAATTGAGTGGAACGTCAAGTTGCTTCGATAATTCCACGACCATTCGCCGCTGGTCCGGCGATGCCAATGCAGCGATCTCGGCGATCGTCCCGGACAGCTTATAGAGACTGTCATCTTTGACATCGGATTGTTCGAGATTGATTTCATTGGTCAATGCAGCTTCAGGATCATCGTAGTCGCCGATGCGACTACATTGTCTCAAAAATGCTTCGCTGCTCTTGAGAGGAATATCGATGGTTTGGCTAGCCACGACGGCGTGCGCATGTGCTTCAGCAAACGAAATTCGTCCGTCGCCGTTACAGTCGACTTGACCAACGGGCTTGCCAGTTCGTGAGCGTCCCATGAAGGCTCCCCAGAAATAACTACTATACTCTTCGTCGTTCTCGATATCTGGACGGCATCCCGCAGCCGGTAGGTCATGACGCTGAGCAAAGAAACCGACCCGCAAACCAGGGGCAACTCCCTTGCGTGAGTCGCCGCTAAGGAACATCGTGTTGGCAAAGCCACCGCAATAGCATTGAGCCATAATCATGACCACCGGAACCGTCGAAGGGACTTCATCGAGCCACTCAGAAAAGCTCTTCATGCTAAGCGTTCGCTTGTTCCAGCACATGATCGATGTATTGTAAGGATCGCTCCCTTTCGCAGAGCCTCCATGAGCTGTGACATAAATGATCAATCGATCGCCGGCAACTAACTGATTGACGGTTTCCCCAAAACCCGATCGAACCATCGTAGGATTTAATGCGCCTTGAATATCCTTCACTTGATGATCGCGATATTCATAGCGATCCTGACCAGAATCAAAGACGTTCTTGAGGAATTCCAAGGCCGGTGAGTCGACGTTGGGTTTCGCAGTCAGAATCTGAAGATCCGCCTTATTGTCGAATCCATCTGCAAAATAGATGAAATGCTCCGAAGGCGATGGATGACGTTCACGAACCGTTTGTTGAAAGAATAGCACGTTGGCTTCCAGCGAAGCTTGATTGCCACTGGGTTCGTAACCGCCGCCAATCGTTAGGATGTAGTCCTTGCCGTTCCCTTGCGGCGACAAACCATAAACGAGTAGAACAAACAGGCTTAGTCGAAAAAATCGCATCGCAATCACCTAAGCTCCAAAACGATAGCATCGCCTGAGTTCAAAACGTTGTACTCGTCATTGTAGCTCATTGCGAGTTGTGCACAAATGGATGCAAGCAAGCC
>JANPLJ010000637.1:0-1835 GCA_031426475.1 Pirellulaceae bacterium
ATGTAGGCTTTTGAGGTACATACTCGCCGTCTCATACAGCACACTTCGCTAAAAGCCATTCATTGGGCTAATATTACTCACAAGCAAGTTACCTACACGACCATTCGCTAACCGGCAAAAATATGTGCGGTAAAAAATGAATACTTGGCTTCCATCTCTTACCGCGCATCTTTTTGCCGTGGCCGGACCGGACATGCTGCCGCCTCGCTTTTGATTTGATCATTGGAGAGCAGCTCAATTCGACTTCTTTTTCTTGGCGTTTTTCTTTTCTCCTTTTTCCGTTCCGCTACCCAGGGGCCACGCTGCCACACCGACTCGTTGTGCCCAGGCATCCCATAGGCTAGACATCTCGTGAACACGATCGGGCTGCTCGGCGGCGAGGTTCTTCATCTCGGTGCGGTCAGATGCGATGTCGTACAGTTCCCAATCGCCCGGATGCTTCGAGACTAGCTTCCAGTCGCCCATGCGAATCGCTCGATTTCCTTCATGCTCCCAATAGATCGGTTTCGATCGTTGGATCGAATCTCCAGAAAAAGCAGCCACCAAACTTACACCTTCCATCGGTTGAATCTTTTGACCGTTGAATTCACTCGGATACTTCGCGTTTGCTAGGTCGACGCATGTGGCCATGATGTCGATGAGATGGCTCGGTTGACCTTCCAGTTTTCCATGACGCGCCGCTGGAATCCCCTTGGGCCAGTGCGCAATTAACGGGGTACTGATACCGCCTTCATGTTCCCAGTGTTTGTATTCTCGGAACGGCGTGTTGCTGACATTGGCCCATGCCTGGCCATAGCCAATATACGTATCCGACGGACCTGGCATCACGCCTTCGCCTTGTCGCACTGGATAGCCGTCGCGAGTTTGCTTGGGAATCATGTCCGGTTGCAAGTAGTTTTTCGCCAGAACCGGCAGCGACGGCGCGTCGCCACGCGCTTTGAACGGACCGTTGCGTCCCATTCCCTCGGCACATCCACCGTTATCCTGTAGAAACAGAATGAGTGTGTTTTCGTATTGGCCATTCTTCTTGAGCGTATCGACCAATCGCCCGATCCCTTGATCCATGCAATCCAGCATCGCAGCAAAGACTTCCATGCAGCGAGATTCCCATTGCTTGTTCTTGACTTCGCTCCAGTTGCTCGCCTGCGGAGAGACCTTCCACCGAGGATCGAGTAAGCCGATCTTTTTCATTTTCTCCAATCGTGCCGCCCGAATCGGATCGTACCCCGCGTCGTAGCGTCCCTTGTACTTGGCGATATCGGCTTCTTTCGCATGCATTGGCCAATGCGCGGCGGTATGAGTCATGTATAGGAAAAATGGCTTATTCGCTGAACGCTTTTGATGCTCTACGAGATACTTCGCCGCATGATCGTTGATTGCATCGGTATAGTAGAACTCCCGGGGTTGATATTCCGAGTCGTTGAAGGGCGAAACAAAACCGTTGTCGCGGACCAGCGTATTCGGGTCATAGAAGCTGCCCGCACCATGAATGGTTCCGTAAAAGCGATCGAAGCCACGTTGCAAAGGCCAATTATGCTTATCGGCATCGCTCTTCGGGTTCACGACTCTCGTGACGTGCCATTTGCCAGTCATGTACGTTGCATAGCCAGCCGACTTGAGCGTCTCTGCAATCGTAACAGCTCGCTTGCTAAGATCGCCCGTGTAAGAATCACCCACTGTCGCGCTCTTGTCGTCCATCATGTGCCCGATGCCGGATTGATGCGCATACAGACCTGTTAGCAACGCAGCACGTGTTGGACAACAGCGAGCTGTATTATAGAACTGCGTGAATCGTACGCCGCTTTGCGACAAGGCGTCCAAATTGGGCGTTTGGA
>JANPLJ010000638.1:0-6224 GCA_031426475.1 Pirellulaceae bacterium
CTTACCGAAGACGATGAACGCTTCCGAGGCGTTGTCGTCAATCTGAGCGGCGATAGGATCACACTCAACACCGACGCGGCTGATCCCAATCAACGAACCACGATCGACAGAAAAACAGTCGTCAGCATCGGTCCTTCCAAAATCTCCCCTATGCCAGTCAACTTGCTCGCGATGATGACGAAGGACGAGATCCTCAATCTTCTCGCCTATATTTTAAACGGAGGCACCGAGAAGTAGTCGCGAAGGTGCCCGACACTAATCAAACCACTCGTCCGCTGGATCGAATTTCGGATATACCACGATCAGTACCCTCATCTTTCCGATGGCGCGATGACGTGTGCCGGGACGGATCATGATGCATTGGCCTGGATGGACGTCGAGCAATTCATCGTCCAACTGCATTCTGGCACCCGGTTCGCATTCGAGAAAGTAGTAGGTCTCGATCAGTTGTTTGTGATAATGAAGTTGATTGTCGAGAGCGATCTCCGTGATGTGGATGGTGCCAGGAAAATCCTCGACATTCGAAAACGCTCGTCGAGCGGTTCCGCATGGGCAGGGAACCCCGGGTAAATTTGCAAAGTCGACCAACTCATATCTTTTAGCTATCAAGTGCCGCTCTTCCTTTTTGATGAAGTCTTGTTGAATATTGAATAGTTTACTACTGAAATTGAATAGTCTACCGTGAAAACGACTCCAAATACGTAGCGAGTCCGTCAGCAAGTTTTGGAGGACAGGAGCCTGGGAACGAGCGTGTTCATAGTGGCGTTTAGCGAGAAGTGTCTAAAATTCATGTTCAATCAAAGTTGCTTTTGCAAAAACAGCAACATTACGGCCCATTAACGCAACGTAGGTTTCAAGCGTGAAAGCGATACTTAGTTATTTATCGATACTGGTTTCAGCAAGCATGGCTTTCGCCGGAGACACGGAGCAGGCTGAGTTTTTTGAAACAAAAGTGCGGCCCCTATTGGTCGAAAAATGCCAAAGCTGCCATGGCGCGGAAAAACAGCAGGCCTCGCTCCGACTGGACTCCAAGATGGGACTTCTCGGCGGCGGCGAAAGCGGATCCGCGATCGTCGCTGGCCAAGTCGAAGAGAGCTTGCTGATCCAGGCCGTGCGCCGAGAAGGGCTTGAAATGCCACCGGACGAACCCCTGGATGAGTCCGAGATTGCGATCTTGGAAAAATGGGTTCGCGACGGCGGCTATTGGCCGAAAGAAACCGAGCAAACGAACAAGGTGAGCCTTGGCGACCAGGAAGCCATTCTCCACCATGCCGAAAGTCATTGGTCGTTCCAGCCAATCGTCAAGCCTTCGGTGCCTCGAGCCGCTCCGGACGCCGATATCCGGAATCCCATCGATGCCTTCATCGTTTCGAAACTCGGCGAGTCAGGGATCGTGCCTGTAGAAATGGCAGATCGACGTACCTTGCTTCGGCGAGCGTCGTACGATGTTACCGGGCTTCCACCGACCGTGAAAGCTGTCGAGGAATTCGAGCGCGCGGAAGACGGCGATGCCTTTGCGAAAGTGACCGACGATCTTCTAGCATCCAAACCGTTCGGGCAACGTTGGGGACGCTATTGGTTGGACATTGCTAGATACGCAGACACTCGAGATTGGCAAGCACAGACCGATGAGCGATTTCCATTTGCCTACACGTATCGAGATTATGTAATTCGTTCTATTAACGAAGACAAACCTTACGATCTCTTCCTGCGAGAGCAGCTTGCCGCAGATATGTTGACCACCGACGCTCATTCTCCATCGCTGGCCGGCCTAGGCTTTATGACCGTCGGACCTCGTTTCCGAAACAACAATCTCGAACAAATTGCCGATCGGTTGGATGCCGTCACGCGAGGCATGATGGGGATCACTGTCGCCTGTGCGCGATGTCACGATCACAAGTACGATCCGATCAAGATTGACGATTACTATGCATTGTATGGAGTATTCGACAGCACGACGCTCACCGACGAATTGCCGACGCTTTCGGGTGGACGACGTATTTTGCCAGAGGAGAAGGCCGCCTATGAAAAGGCAAAAGCCGAAAAAATCCAGGATCTTGAGGATTACATTGCCAAGCTTCGATCCGACGCTATCGACGAAGTCGCAGCCGACCCGATGAAGTACTTTAAAGCGTTCTACGAAACGTCGCTCGCTCGTTCGATGCAAATCCGTGGCGCGATTACTAAGTACAAAGTACAAGATACCGCGATGACGGCATTCGAAGCATCGATGGAGCGAATTGCAAAAAACAAGTCGCTCTCGCAAGATCCAGTACTTGGGCCACTCGTCGTCGGTTTGGCGATGAGCGACAAAGAGTTTAAAGGCAAGGCTTCCCGTTTTGTTCAATCGGAAGCTGAATCAGAAAAAAATCGCAATCCGATCGTTGTAAAAGCCTTGCAAGAGTCGCAACCCAAAACACGGCAATCGCTTCTCGAAACCTACGCGAACGTTTTCGCAGAGGTGAAATCATACAAGGATGATCTTTCACCGGCCCAAGCCGCGGTGCGCAATGCATTCGTCGCTTCAGCAGGCGTTTTGGATTTTAGTCGCCAATCGGTCATCGCTGGACATCGCTTGCTCGGAGGCGGACGAAAGAAACTAGGCGATCTCGAATCGGAGATTCGCGAAGTCGATGCAAAGCATCCTGGTTCTCCGCCGCGAGCAATGATCGTCACTGAGAAAGAAAAACCGGTATCTCCGTTCGTTATGTTGCGCGGCGAACCGAACCGTCGGGGTGATAGTGTCCCGCGACGATTCATTGCATTTCTTGACCATGGCGATCCCAAACCTTTTGAACACGGTAGCGGTCGACTTGAGCTAGCCGACAAGATTACCGATCCCGCGAATCCGCTAACCGCGCGAGTTGCTGTCAATCGTGTTTGGATGCGATATTTCGGAGTCGGTTTGGTCGACAACGCCGACGATTTTGGATTGCGATGCGACGCTCCCGTCCATCGAGAGCTTCTGGATTGGCTCGCCGCAAGTCTGATTGAGAATAAGTGGTCCATGAAGTGGCTTCATCGTACGATTATGGAATCGGCAGCGTATCAGCGAAGCAGCATCGAGCCCGGTTCGTTCAAGGCCAGTGAGGTCGACCCGGAGAACACGCTTCTATGGCGTCAGAATCGACGACGATTGGACTTCGAAGCGACACGCGACACCATGCTGGCGGTAAGCGGTGAGTTGGATCGTTCGTTGGAAGGGCCCTCTGTCAAACTCAGCCAGCTTCCGTATTCCTTTCGAAGGACGGTCTATGCGTATGTCGATCGAGTCGATATGGATCCCATTTTAAAGACGTTTGACTTCGCGTCGCCGCTCGCTTCTGCCGCAACTCGCTCGGAGACAACCGTTCCGCAGCATGCCTTGTTTGTGATGAACCATCCGTTTGTTATCGATCGAGCAAAGACGATTGCTGCCAAAGTCCGACCTACCGACGCTAACAAGGAATCGATGATGCGAGGTGTGAATAGTCTCTTTCGCCGGATGCTTAGCCGTACACCGACGGCTCCAGAACGCGCGAGCGCTATCAGCTTCCTGAGTGCACCGATTTCGACAGAAGGACTGAAGCGTTCGAGTCCATGGAGCTACGGCGTGTTGGACCATCGCAAGGATGAGGCGGGGACGTTTGTCGAGTTGCCACACTGGACGGGCGATTCCTATCAAGGTGGCCCTGAGTTTCCGGATTCCAAGTTCTTCCATTCTCGAGTCACGAATATCGGCGGCCATCCAGGTAACCCCAAGATGGATTGTGTTCGACGTTTTGTTGTGCCAGCAGCAGGTGTCGTATCGGTAACCGGAAAATTGAAACATCTTCGTGACCGTGGCGACGGAGTGATCGCCATGGTCACAACAAGCGAAAATCAGAGTTCGACGCCTACTGAAGTTGGTAGATGGAATTCATTGAACAACGAAGTTGAAACGGACGTAAAACAGATTTCTGTTTCGGCAGGGACCAGGATCGACTTTGTTGTCGCGTCGGGCGAAACGAGTTCGTCGGATGCCTTTAACTGGACAGTCGACATCGAGATTGAATTCGATGGCGAATCCTCAACGAAATGGTCTTCCAAGGATGGATTCAAGCCACCGCCGCCTGCTCTCATGGATGGTTGGGAGCAGTTGGCACAGGCATTAATGTTGACGAACGAATTTATCTTTATCGATTGATCGAGGAAATAGAGCATGTCATTGGAACAATCAAGCTACTTTGCCGGACGAAGACGCTGGTTGCAACGCAGCGGCCTCGGCATTGGATCGTTGGCACTCACAAGTTTGCTTCGTGATGAAGGATTGCTGGTTGCGGCAGAAACACAAACGGCCAGCTTTGATTCCATCGCCAAGAGTTCGTTAGCCGCTCGTGCACCGCACTTTCCACCCAAGGCCAAGCGGGTGATCCACCTTTTTGCGAACGGCGGGCCATCACAGATCGATACCTTCGATCCAAAGCCGATGCTCGAAAAGCTCCATGGAAAACCACTCAATGCAAAACTGCTCGACGACAAACGTCTGGGTGGGGTTGCCCATGCTTCGCCGTTCAAGTTCAGCCGTCATGGCGAATGCGGAATGGAAATCAGCGAACTGTTTCCGAACCTTGCCAAGCATGCCGATGACCTGTGCGTGATTCGTTCGATGGTCACCGACGTACCGAATCACGAACCGGGGTTGATGATGATGAACTGCGGAGACATCGCAAGGCCGATGCCGTGCGCAGGCGCTTGGGCGCTCTATGGCCTCGGCACCGAAAACCAGAGTCTGCCTGGGTTCGTTGTACTTTGTCCTGCCGGGCTTCCGACTGCCGCGACTGCGAACTGGCGGAGCGCGTTTTTACCAGGAATCTATCAGGGAACCCATGTCGACTCGCAACACAGCGATCCAGAACGATTGGTCTCCAACATCAATAACCCCACCCTCGTGTACGAACAGCAGCGTCGGCAATTGGCATTGGTCCAAAGCTTGAACCAGGTCCACCTCCAAGCTCGAAAAGAAGACGACGATCTCGAAGCCCGTATTCAATCGCTTGAACTTGCGTTTCGCATGCAAGGCGAAGCCCGAGATGCATTCGATGTCGCTCGTGAAACCGAATCGATTCGAGATCTATACGGCGACACACTGCAAGGTCGACAGATGCTGGTGTCACGCAGACTGGTCGAACGAGGCGTACGATACGTCCAAGTCTATCATGGCGCAGGACAACCTTGGGATTCGCACGCCGATATCGAAAAAAATCACCGCCAGCTTGCTAAAAGCTGTGATCAAGCGATCGCCGCCTTGCTCGCCGACCTGAAGCAACGGGACATGCTCAAAGACACTTTGGTGATTTGGGGAGGCGAGATCGGTCGCACTCCCACGGTGCAATTGCCGGTCGGACCTAAGCCTGGTCGAGATCATCACCACGATGGATTCACGATTTGGATGGCGGGCGGTGGCGTTCGTGGCGGTCATGTCCACGGCAAAACAGACGAGCTTGGATTGAAAGCGATCGAGGACCGAGTGCACGTCCATGATTTGCACGCAACCATGCTCCATCTTCTAGGCTTAGACCATACCAAGCTAAGCTATCGACATGCAGGTCGCGACTTCCGATTGACCGACGTCTACGGAAACATCGTTAAAGAGATCCTTGCATAACTGCTTCGTAGACTAGTGCTTCGTCTATTCTAAAATGTGGGTCGCGCGATATCCGTACGCTAGAATAGTAACCACTTCCAGAAATCGCATTGATCGCGAGAATGGGAGAAAATTCTCTCGTCTTTTCTAAGGAATACGGCCAACCATGCGAATCGATAGTCATCATCATTTCTGGAATTACTCTCCGATCGAATACGGTTGGATCAATGATCAGATGTCTGTGTTGAGACGCGACTTTGGCCCAAAAGATCTCCAGCAGGTCATGATCGAGTCGAAGATCGACCGCGTGGTTTCTGTTCAAGCTAGGCAAACACTCGACGAGACAAAATGGTTAATCGATCTCGCCAATGACAATCCGTTTATCGCTGGCGTCGTCGGCTGGGTTCCCTTGGCAAATGCCCAAGTCACAGTTGAACTGGAATCACTCAGCGTTCACAAAAAATTGAAAGCGGTTCGACATGTAGTTCAAGACGAGCCCGATGATCGGTTCATCTTGGGCGATGCATTCAATCGAGGCATCTCGCAGCTCAAGCGATATAATCTTGTCTACGACATTTTGATCTACGCCAGACAGCTTCCGGCCTCGATCGAGTTCGTC
>JANPLJ010000639.1:0-6674 GCA_031426475.1 Pirellulaceae bacterium
AAACGTGGGGCAGCGGCTCCGTCCGCTGACAATCAAACGTCCCGCGGGCGGAGCCGCGGGACCACGATTTAAACGTCCCGCGGGCGGAGCCGCGTAGCCACGGTTCATAGACAACGCTAACCTTCCGATTCGGGGCCGAATTCGCGTCGGAGTAGGATACACGATGCGACCACTAAGAGTGCCAAAGTGTAGCCGGCAAGGATCAAAACGTTCGTTGTCGGCGACTCGGCTCCGTTGAATAATTCGGTTCGACTGCGAAGGCGATCAAGTTCCATCCATTGCGACAGAAGCGAACGCAAACGATAGCTGATCGTCAATTGATTGACCGTAGCTGGAACCAACGAAACTAAGACCTCCACGATCAACGAGTAGGCCAATGCCGCGATCATGGCGCGTTTGGTGACCGCAACTCCGACCAGCAAATAAAGGGCTCCGTAGCTGACGCTCGCAAGCAACGATAGTCCGCTGAGTGTCATTCCCAGTTGCACCCATTCTTCCTTTCCAAGTAGCCACGCAAGCGTCCATGACGATATCAAGCTTGCCGATCCCGCCCATGCTACCGCTAAACAATATTTGCCTAGTAACACCGCGAGCTTTCCGTGCGGTCGCAAACAGATATAGATCCAAGTCTTACCTTCTAACTCGGCTTGAATCGCGGGGGTTGCCCAAAGTAGAAGCCCCAACATACAGGAAACCTGGGGGACCAAAACATAACAGAGAAGGCTAGCAACTTCGATCGGCGGATGTCTTCGCATCGAGAATACCGCCATGCTCATGAGCAGGGTTGGAAATGCCCAAAGCAAGCCCCAGGTAGCGAGACGACCGAAAACCAGCGACCGTTGCAACTCGAATCGCATGACTTGAAGGATGGGCTTCAACATCGACTAGATCCCTCCCTTTTGTTTCTGAATCAATATCTCAAAAGCGGACGCCAGGTTTCCGTCAGGCGTATTGACTTGATGGATAGCAACCCCATCTTCACAGGCGAGCGTCCTCAGCATTTCGTGAAGGCTCTTCGGGTCGGAAACGCCGATTTCAAGGACTTTGCGGTCTGGGCTGAATCGAAGCTCGCTGATCCACGGCTGTTCGACCAACCGGCGTGCGACATGGTCGAGCCCTTTGCCTTCGAGCGAAATTTGTTGCGGGAAATCACTTAGCATCGAAGGTACGTCACACGCCGGACCCGACGCGAGCAACCTTCCACTATGAATGAGCAAGAAGGAATCCGTTACGCTTTCCAATTCATGGAGAACGTGGCTCGCAATCAATAGACTTTTTCCTTCGAGGCTCAGTTTCTTCAAAAGCAAACATAGGTCGTGCCTTGCAATCGGATCCAAACCATTGAAGGGCTCGTCGAGAATCAATAAATCAGGATCATGCACGAGAGCCTGCGCCAATTTGGTCCTTTGGCGCATGCCGAGCGAATACGTACCAATACTCTGATGCATCGCATCCTGCATGTTGAGCGTCTTCAGGCATTCTTCGGAACGCCGCCTTGCATTTGTGTTCGACAATCCTGACAAGGTCGCCAAATAGTACACCCACTGGTAGCCTGTCGCATTGGGCAATAGAAGATCGGTTGCTGGACACAGGCCGATCCGCTTACGCACCGCGCGATCTCGCCACGGGTTGCCTCCGAATACTTTGACCGAACCAAGCGACGGTCTCAGGTTTCCCGTGATCAAATTGATCAGCGTTGTCTTCCCAGAGCCGTTCGGCCCTACGATTCCATACGAACCTGGGGCAATACTAAGATCAAAATCGTTGATCCCACAGATCAGTCCATAGAGTTTGGATAAGTGTTGGAGTTCGATCATCCGTTTAAGCCCGAAGCGTTCGTGAGAGACGGAAGTAGATCGTAGCGAGCGAGATGATCGTGACCCCGCAAAGGATAAGCAGGCTTGGGAGCATCGTTTCCCATGAGTCGGAAATCCCAAAAATCCATTGTTGGACGACGCCTGAAACGTGGTAGAGCGATAGAAACTGCCATTGATCCGCGTTCTCCGCGGTCGGTTCCCAATTCTCATTGCCGGCAATCGTCAGAACAGCATAAGCCACAGCCCCCATGATCCACGTCGCGATCCAAGCCAACGTCGCGTAGCGACTTTCCGTGGTCAACGACGAATATGCCAGCGCTAGCGAGGCCGTCGGTATCAATAGCACCAGCGATGCAGCCACGACCCTGAGCGGCAAGTCCCACGTCGATTGAACGACCGTCCAATCAGGCGATAATAAAACCCCCAGGCAATATAGGAGTAGGGCAGGCAACGTTGTTATGAGAAGCAAATAGAACCAGACGATCGATAGCTTACCAAGCATATACTCCAGGATCGAAAGTGGACGAGAAAAATAGAGAAGATACGCTCGACTTCGCAAGTCATATGAAATGAGACGTGGGGCAATCAAGCCAACAAGCAGCACCATCGCGATCGCTTGCGGATAGCGAAAGAACGTCATCAAAATCGTCGACCAGATTTCGTGACGCACCGAGGCTGGGTCACTCAATAATGCATCGGCAAGCTCACGATTATCGAGGTTTCGCGTTAGAAAACGCGCCAGTTCTCGTCGTGCGCGCGGCTGAATAATCGATTGTTCGTAGGAGAAGAAAGCCAATCCAGCAAACAGGACAGGCAACCACGCCACCGGAGCTGTGCGTCGCAACCATGTTCCACGCCACACCAATCGAATACCCGACACAGCAATCGTTAGCCAACGAGTCGAACGACCCGTTCGCACCCCATCCCATCCGCGATAACCAACGTCATGAAGTGACATGATTGGTCTCCCGAACAGCATCCAGAAATACTTGTTCCAACGAATTTTTTCCCGGCTGAAGTTTTACAATCGATACATTCGTCGTCATCGCTGCTTGCCAAATCCGACCGCTTTGCTCCGGAAGAATGTCGTGAATCCACAAGCTTCCGTCGGATTGCTCGTCGACCGACATCGACTGTCGGTTGAGTAACGCGATAAAGTCGATCGCGTTTTCACGAATGGTCACTTGCATTCCAGGTCGACTTGGTTGACTCAACTGGGCAAGCGAATCATGAATGCGCACCTCGCCTTTCGAGAGAATGACGACCGAGTCACACGTGGACTGAACGTCGTGAAGGATATGGGTGCTCAATAGAATCGACTTGCCGTGCTGTCGAGCCAGTTGGCCGATACGACGCAACATTGAAGACCGCTGCTGCGGATCGAGCCCATTTGTCGGTTCATCCATAATGACCAACTGAGGGTCATGAACCAAGGCCTGCGCAAACTTCAGCTTTTGACGCATACCCGTCGAATACGATTCGACCGGACGATAGCGTTCTTGCCCCACGTCGGCGTAGTCAAGCATTTCATGGGATCGCCGCAATCCTTCGCGATCAGGAAGCCCCGCGAGCCGAGCCATGAGATGTACTGCTTCGATCCCGCTAAGGCCTGCGATAAAACAATCGTCTTCGGGCAGATAACCAACGCGTTCCCGAATCAGCCGCCGCTGCGACGCAATCGACTTTCCTAAGACGCTCCCACTCCCCGAATTTAGCGAAACAAGCCCCAGCAATGATTTGATGAGCGTACTCTTTCCCGACCCGTTGGGACCCAACAATCCTGTGACGCCCGGGCCAATCGCCAGCGAAACATCCAGCAAAGCGGCCTTTTTCCCATACTTTTTCGTCGCGTGGTTGAGTTCAATGATGCAAGTCATGCAAGCCTATTCGACGACAATCGATTGTTCTTGGGCGACGGAGATAATTTGTGGACGAGTCGCTATGCCTTATTGCTGTGTGAATACAAATACACCTCGTTTATTCGAGACAACGACGTCGATCTTGCCATCTTTATTGACGTCGCCAGGCGTTACTTGAGTGCCGACGCCACTGTCGTTGTCGATGATGTGCGGGATAAAGCGGACTCCGCCTTTTCCGTCACGCTTGATCTGAAACCAGTAGAGTACGGGGTCGGCCATCGGTTCTTCGTCTTTATTCGGACCGTGCGCCCATCGTCGCTTACCGGTCACCACATCCATCACACTATCGCCATCGACATCGGCAAGCTGCATTGCATGAAGCTGCGAGAATTTGACGCCCACAGGGCTTTCTTCGACGGTGCTTCCCATGAGCTTGTGTTCTGCAAACGTTCCATCTTTGTTTTGTTCATACCAACTAAAGCCATAGCCGTGAGCATCATGTCCGGTAATGACGTCGTTGCGACCGTCTGCATTGACATCATAGACCAACATGAACGAACCGCCCTTTGCTTTCTCAGGAGCAAAGGCAACGGGATGCATCGTCCAAAGCTGATCTTCCTTGGTGTCGGCAGGCTGCTCGAACCAACCTTCTTTCGTCAATAGATCGGGCCGGCCATCTCCGTTGATGTCTCCATATCCATAGCCGTGCGTATACTTGAAATACTTTTCGGAGTTCTCCGGAGTAACAGGGGTGATAGGCCGAAATCGTGCTTTACCGAAGGGCTGATTCCAATTGATCTCGACGTAACCAAGCTGGCCTCCCGATTTCTTTGGTAGCCCGTCGCTCGTATGGCAGATCAGCTCGGGTTTACCGTCGCCGTTCATATCGCCCATGGTCGGCGATTCATTATCGGTCACATCAAAGATCGAATGACGAGTCCAGTGGCCGGGCTTGTTCTGTGGATTCTCAAAGACCCAAGTTTCCTTTCCAGGCCACGAATAAACCAAAATATCGGACCAGCCATCGCTATTGAAGTCATACGTATAGGACAAGAAGTAGTCGCTGTACCCTGCCTCAGCAACGTACGGCTTCTCCGAGGGCGCAGTGTATTCAACACGAGCCTTAAAGTCCGGACCTTTCCATATATATGGACCGGCGCAAATATCATTTTGCCCATCATGATCAAAGTCGGCGAAGTGGGCTCCTTCGGATATAAATTGTTCCGAAAGTACCTGTTTCTTGAATGTTGGTTCCACTGCATTCGAAAAAAAGCAAGGGATGAGCAGGGCGATGGTAAAGGCAAATATTCGCTTCATCGTGGAGACCTATTCGAGAGGGGTTAGGGTGGGAACGACCGATCCGCATGCATGTCGCGTCGACGAGCCAATTAGTATAGTCAGTTTTTACGAGCCGAGGGCGAACCTCGTCGTAGGCTAGGCTTTCCAACTGTCTCTTGATTCTTGGGATGAACTAAGCGTAAACGAAGAACCATCGGGTTACTGCTTCGTCCAACTTTAGATTTTAGGTTTCCATTCGTAGCCGATGTCGTAAGACTTCGGAGGAAGCGCAGTAGACATCGCCTTTCGAGCTGCGTCCAAAATTCTGACGAATTCGGCTACCCACCCTAAAATCTAAGTTGGCCTGACCTACATCGATTCGCCCGCAGTATGGCCGGTGCTCCATGCGGATTGGAAATTATAACCGCCGATGGGACCGTCCAAGTCGAGTATCTCGCCGGCAAGATAAAGCCCGGGCACGATTCTGCTCTCCATCGTTTTCGAATCGACTTCGGACAGCACAACGCCGCCCGCGGTCACTTCGGCTTTGGGGTAGCCACGCGTTCCGCATATCGGAATTTGCCACCGCTTCAGTCGCTCAACAATCGATACCCGATGGCGTTTTGAAAGTTCCGCCATCCGAATTTCTGCTCCTACATTCGCGTTGACCAGCATGCTTGAAATCAAACGCTTCGGCAGCCGCTCGGCCAGCAAGTTCGCAACCTGTTTTTGCGAGTGGGATCCGGTCGTTGCGGAATCGAGCCAATCGAGACATTGTGTTTCGCTGAGATCGGGCAGAACATCGATCGCGAGACTTGTGTGTTTATAATCCGATCGATCCGAAAGGTATTTCGAAACGTTCATGGCCGTTGGACCACTGCATCCAAAGTGAGTCCAGAGGAATCCGCCTCTCGAAGTCATCGCTTGAGCTTCCTTTCGACTTGGCATCTTTCCATCGGGCATCGCAGTTACCGATGCGTCGTCAAGCGTGATTCCGGATAGCTCGTGAACCCATGCCGCAGGCGAAAGAATCGGAGTAAGTGCCGGCCTTAGATCGGTAATCGAATGTCCCATGTCGCGAAGCCAAGCGTATCCGTCGCCAGTCGTCCCGCAGCCACTGAAGCTCAACCCGCCCGTTGTGATGAGGACGGTGCTCGCTAGTAGCTCTTCGTGAGCCATCGAAACCACGAAACCAGCGCCCGTCGAATCGCGACGTACATTCGTGACGGCGGTTCCGGTTCGAAGGGCCGCGCCAGCATCGACCAGCCTTCTTACGAGCGCGTCGCGGACGTCGATCGCTTTATTGCTTACCGGAAAGACCTTGCCAGTCTCTTCGACTTTGGTGTCCACACCCATACTCTGAAATTGTTGGACGACGTCTTCGGGTGGAAGACGGCTGAGGGGTGAAAGCAAGAATCGTCCTTGTGGCCCAAAGGCTTCGGAGATCTGACGAGCCGAGCAGGCGTGAGTGATGTTGCATCGCGTCCCTCCGGACATCAGGATTTTAACACCCGCCTTCGTGTTCTTCTCAATGACCAGAACCCGGCGACCGCGCAGCCCTGCAGTGCCCGCAGCCCACAGTCCAGCCGCACCGCCACCGATGATGATGCAATCCCAATGTACGGACATAAGTTTCTATTTCGGCTAGCAGTGGTCCCGCGGCTCCGCCCGCGGGAGATTTTCTTGCCTGCGGGCGGAGCCGCAGGAGATCTTTTCTTAC
>JANPLJ010000640.1:0-6516 GCA_031426475.1 Pirellulaceae bacterium
GTGAATTCCTTAAGTCCACGTCATTCGAGGCCAGCTCGTCTGGGAGCGAATCATCCAAAGTCTGACGACTTCACCTACGCAGGCGAATCCGATTCTTAAGTTGAACTTGCCACCTTTGAATCACTACGAAGGAGTCTTCGACGCCACGACCTTATACTCGTATTTCTAACTTCACACAGGCTGGAAGCCTACGCCACTCGTGCTACATCCAACTTAGATTTTAGGGTTGGTAGCCGAATTCGTCAGAATTCAGACGCAGCTCGAAAGGCGATGTCTACTGCGCTTCCTGCGAAGTCTTACGACGTCGGCTACGAATTGGAACCTGAAACTTAAGTTGGACGAAGCACTCGTGCGAAACGGTCTGATTGTAACGACAGGCGAAAATATTTTCGCGTCCGTCAGTCCCCCACGACGAAGGGGAAGCGTATGAAACGAGCCTGGCGGCGGGCATCGCTTCATAAACTCTGAAACAAGTTGAATACCACTCGAAAAGGATTTCGCTATATGAGTTGGAACACTCCATGGAGTGGAGTTGGCCGGACGTGCGCATTTGCGGGAACGCTTGCGCTCGGAACGCTAAACGCCGCCACCCCGACAGTACCACAGGTCGATCGCGGATCGATTGTCGAAGGGACAATCGATTCGACGGAAGCCCCGATCTACTACGCTAGCTTTTCCGCGGACTATGCTCCCGAAGCTGCTCCCGCACCTGCAGATCCAGCGGCGGCCGCCGCTGCGGAGAAAAAAGCTGCAGCAGCCAAGAAAAAGAAGGCCGAAGAGCTCAAGAAGAAAGTCGCTACAGCTTACAAAGACCCATTCTACCTGAACGATTTTAGCTACCTCAAAGATCCCAATTATAAGGGTCAGGAGATTGGCGAAGGCTTGAAGGGCATGCCAGTAGGTGACAAAGGCAAGCTCGACTTCGGTGGTCAGTATCGCTTGCGATATCACCACGAGCAGAACTTTCGTGGCTTAGGATTGACCGGACGAGACGATGACTTTCTCTTGGACCGAACTCGATTCTACTTCAACTACAAGATGAACGACCGGGTTCGCCTATTCAGCGAATTCCTGGACGCTGGCAGTTCCTATGAAAACTTTGGTCCTCGGGGGATCGAAGTCCAACATCTGGATGCTCAGAACTTGTTCGCCGATGTAACAGTGGTCGATTCGGACGCTGGCAAGTTGATTGCACGCGGCGGCCGTCAAGAATTGCTGTTCGGCGCTCAACGATTGCTATCGCCACTCGATTGGGCGAATACGCGCCGGACGTTCGACGGTGGTCGCTTGACTTGGACAAACGACGACCAGTCAACCGATTTCTTGTTGACTCGACCGTTGACAACAAACATCGATCGCTTCGACTCGCCGAACCAAGATCAAGTTTTGTATGGCGTCTATAACTCAAACAAGACGTTCGCGAATGGACCGATCGATACCTACTATCTAGGCTTCGAAAACGACGTGACCTTCCAACGCGTTCATACGTTGGGAACGTTGATCAAAGGCGAAGCGGACGACCTGCTTTGGGACAACGAATTCGGCTACCAATTCGGTCGCAACGGAGACGGTTCCGATATTTCGGCTTTTTCGTTAACATTCGGTCTCGGAAAGAAACTGAAGGGCGATCTCAAGCCTGTGATTTGGATGTACTACGATTGGGCCAGCGGCGACGACTCCATCAACAACGGATGGAATCACCTTTTCCCGCTAGGCCATCGCTATAACGGCTTTATGGACTTGTTTGGTCGAAGGAATCTTCACGACCTGAACGCATCTTTAACGGTCAGCCCATCGGAGAAGTTCACCGTCCTTGCCTGGTATCACTACTTCGCATTAGCGAACGGAAATCAAGGTCCGTACAACGTGACTCTTTCACCGTTTCTTCCAGGTGGAACGGTCGGAAGCAAAGACCTCGGACATGAGATCGATTTGTTGGGGACGTACAAAGTCAACAAGCGAAGCGATCTCGTCCTCGGCTACTCGCACTTCTTCTCGGGCGATTTCTATCGTCTGAGCCGAAATTCAGCGAATAATCCGATATTCAACGGCGATGCTGACTTCTTCTACACCCAGTGGCACTATAACTTCTAGGTACTGGTTGAAGGGAAGACTTTCGAGTTAGATTTAGCAAAGAATTTGCCGGCATTCAACTCCGGTGCCGGAGAATCTCAAAACGAACGTTTGGTCATTAAAAAGGGCGTTCCCAGGGCTCATCCCTGGGAACGCGTGCTTTTTCGATAAAACATGTAGTGGAACGGCGCAAGCCGTCCGGTTCCACGGAGGTTTCTCGCGCTTCACCGGACGGCTCGCGCCGTTCCGCTAAAAAACGATCGCGGCATTGGGCTACGATTGAGTGGCCTTTTAGACTATCATTGGGATTAGTCGACAGGCGTCATCCTCTTCTCGCGCCATCGCAACCATGTTCTCTTCTTCCGTTGCAAGCCTTTCGAAGGTCCCTAGCTGGATCCTCGTGGGTCCCGGTATCACCATGTCCGCTGCGTCACCAAAGCCCGATCGTGTTCTGGTCATCGATGATGATCCGTCGATGGTCACGATTGTGCAAAGTCTTGTTGATCTCGGTACCAAAAACGTCGTTGCAGCATTGACGCTTACCGAAGGACTTAAAGTGGCAAGCGAACAGCGCTTTGATGTTGTCTTGCTAGACCATCGACTTCCGGACGGCGATGGCTTGGATCGGATTGACGACTTGATTTTGCAGGATCGAATGCGGCCGATTCTGTACATCACAGCCCAGTCTGGATCTCGCACAGCGATCGAAGCGATTAAGCGTGGGGCTTTCGATTACCTTTCGAAGCCCTTTGATTTTGCACTCTTCAAGCAACGGCTTGGCGAGGCTCTTGAGTACCGCAAACTGACACGCATTCCGGTAATGGTCGATGTCGACGACGGACAGCCGACCGAAAGCGATGTCTTAGTTGGGCGCTGTCGCGCTATGCAAGAGGTCTACAAGAGCATCGGAAGACTAGCGGCGCTGAGTAAGTTGGTGCTAGTCGAAGGAGAGGTTGGAACGGGCAAAGAGATGATCGCCCGAACGATTCACAATCATGGATCACGACAAGGCAAGCCCTTTGTGAAGCTCAGTACGGGTGACTTCAATGAGCTTAAGATGCAACAAGAGCTGTTTGTGAACGATAACTTCGATCACATTGAGCCTAGTATTCGACTTCGGGAATGTGAAGGTGGAACACTGATGATCGAAGAGATTGGCGGATTATCCCTACCCCTTCAGTCGCGTTTGTTGAGATTCCTTCAGCAACTTCCGATCGACCTGTGCATAGTATGCTCAACGTCGACTGCAAGCCGAGTATTAGTACAGCGAGGTTTATTGCGTAGCGACCTGTTTTACTTTCTTAGTCCGTATACGATTCGAGTTCCAGCCCTTCGCGAACGCATCGAAGATCTCGAGCTATTGGTCGGTCATTTCATGCAAGGACTGTTACGAGTTTCGTCGGCAGTTCAAGACACGGGGCCACCGCGTGTAAGCCAATCGGCCATGAGTCTATTGCGCGCCTACGATTGGCCTGGCAATATTGCACAATTGAAGAGTGTGTTGCAGAGCGTATTGCTAGAGTCACGCGGTGCCATTTTGGCGACCGATGCCTTGCATCGAGCCCTCGACACAAGCGTACATCCGAAACCGGCCGAGGAATCACAAACGCCACAGACGCCACCGATCGATGGCGTCTGGGATCTCGCAGCGTTTGCGAACGAACATCTCAAACAGGGGACCGATTGTTTGTACGAGACAACTATTCAAAAACTCGATCAGCAATTGGTGATGATGGTTCTGAAACATACGCAGGGCAATCAAGCACAGGCGGCTCGTCTTTTAGGAATGACACGAACCAGTCTTCGTCGGAAAATTGCCGCCGCAAACATTCGATTGTCCGACTTCGGGCCAACCGGCGCGATCGATGACGTCGACAAGGTACCCACCCCGTCAGCAGCTGAAGATGTTATCAAGGATGGCTCGTCAACGAGCCATGATTCGTGAAGTCTTGTGAAAAAGCCGATTGAATGTAGTTTTGGAACGGAACAAGTGATTCGCGATCGAGAGGGCTTGTCCTCTCGGTCGCAACGGTTTAGTGTTCTAGGAGAGAAGTTGGATCTCCCAGGTTTTCTTGAGCGGCGGGCTGTCGAAGCCAGCCCGCCGCTCAAGAAAACTGCTTTGCGGAAGCTCGCAGATCTTGCATGAACGTCCTACCATCCATTTCGCCAGCACTTAATACGCGACGCCTCACGTGGCTGTACATAGCGGCATTATCGATGGTCGCTCTCTTGACGATGCTCGGGCAAATTGCTGTCCAACGAGCGCTTCGGCAACTGGAAGGCGACGCGGGCATTGTCAATATCGCTGGGCGACAACGCATGCTGAGCCAACGACTTCCCCGATTGGTTCTGCAATTGCAGCATCAAGACTTAGCAGCGCACCGACTCGAAACCCGACAAGAACTGTTGCGAATGGTTAGTCAGTGGGAAACAAGTCAAGAAGCGCTCGAGTTCGGCTCAACAAAATTATCGATTCCGGGCGGCAATAGCCTAGCCATACGCACTCTGTTTCGAGAGAACGCACATCACTATGGTGCTGTTCGAGATATCGTCCGCAAGATTCTAGCCTCCGAGAAAAGCAATTCCCAAAGCGGACTATCGCATAGTGAAGTACGTACGATGTTGATCGAAAGCGATGCTTTCTTGGTCGGCATGGACAAGATCGTTTCGCAGTATGCCACCGAAGCTAAACAGCGTGTGGGACGCCTACAGTGGACCGAACGCGGTTTGCTGGTGGCAACGCTTTTGGTTTTGCTTGCTGAGGGGTTATTGATTTTTTCGCCGGCCGTAGCTTCTTTGAGCCGCGCCTTCGAACAACTTCAAGCCGTTACGCATCAGTTGTCGAACGCCAAAGAAATCGCTGAATCGGCGAATCGTGCTAAGACGGCGTTCTTGACTCGACTCAGCCACGAACTTCGCACTCCCTTGCACGCAGTCTTAGGAATGCTTAGTGAACTCCGCCGAACGAAACTCAATACATCTCAACAACGACGTTTGCAACTGACAAACCAAGCGGCCCGCACGTTGCATAGTTTGGTCAACGATCTATTGGACGTTGCCGGGATGGAAGCAGGTGCTGTACCGAAGCTTCGCGATCGACCGGTCCAACTTTCGAAGCTGATATATGGAGCAATCGAATTGATGCAGCCTATCGCAGGCAAGAAGGGTCTTCATATTCAGTCGGAAATCTCCCACGCGTTCCCTTCTTGGGTTTTGGTGGATCCCGACCGCATGCGTCAGGTGATTTACAATTTGCTGCAAAACGCAATTCGCTATACCGACCAGGGTTCAATCGAGTGTCGTTGTCGCGTAGATATGAGTTCAGACCCCAACGCGGTTATCTTGGAAATATCGGATACGGGATGCGGGATTGCAACCGAAGACCAATCGCGAATCTTTGAGAGCTTCGTAAGCCTGGGAGAGTCAGAAGAACAGCAAGCCTTTGGACGCAGTCTCGGTCTTGGTCTCCCGATCACGCTAGCGATCGTCAAGGCGATGGATGGAAAGTTGTCGATTGCGAGCGAAATTGGAAAAGGAACATGTATCACGGTCCAATTTCCACTTCGACTGTCTGAACCTGTCGATCGAAAAAGCAATGGATCACGACGAGCGTCACAACTGAAGCAGTTTCGAGGCTGGGCGCTGGTCGTGGATGATTCGCGGACGAATCTGATTTTGATGCGAAGTTATCTCACACGCTTAGGCTATAAGACGGTCTCGGCGACCAATTCGACGCGAGCGATCCAGGAGTACCTCCGAAAGTCGCCTGACGTCGTTGTCATCGATAAGCATCTTGGAGATGAGGACGGACTTGCGTTGATCGCTCGCCTTCGCAATTCGAGCCTTGGCAAGGTTCCATCGATCTATCTTGTTACCGCGGATATCTACTGTCAAGCAACGTCGCTGGATGCTAGTCTCGGCATAGCAGCCGTGCTTCACAAGCCACTCAAGTACATCGGATTAAAAGAGGCATTTGGTCGTGAGAACATCGAGTCGGAATCAGACGATGGATTTTCAAAACTTCGCAGTCAATTGCAAAAAGTCTTAGCCAATCAGCTTCCGATCGATTTATCGAGTCTTCTTGAACATTACCAGCTACGTGATATCCCGCAAATGAGTCTTCTTGTTCATCGCATTCGCGGCGCTTCTGCCAACGCTGGTTTGATCGCGATCGAGCAACGCTGCCTCATTCTAGAGTCGCATCTGGATGAACCCGAAAGCGAAGCTTGTTCAGTTGCGATCGCTGGACTTTCGGAGGCTATCGCACAGTTCTCTCGCCAGATTTCGGTTTAGCAGTTGATTCGTTCGCGTGAGCATGTAGTGTAGCATTCGAGGTGGCGTCAGGCTGGAAGTCTTCTTCATGTTCAGTCAACTTATCCGTGCACATCTTTTTCCAATTTGTCGGTTATAGAGGAAATAGTTCGGCGAGCAAGTCATCGGCTG
>JANPLJ010000641.1:0-2755 GCA_031426475.1 Pirellulaceae bacterium
TTCGAAGTTTGATTTCTCCAAACGATCAATCTGCGAATAGACTTTGGCTAGGCTCGCGGAGTCGGATGCATGAAAGTATTCTCCGTCCGTTGTTTTCGCCATCTCCCGCAAGAGCTCTTCATCTACGCGAAACTGGGCACGTACCAGATGCCGTTGTCCAAATTCGTCCTCCTGAGGAATGGGGACAATTCCATTTTTCCCGATGCCGATTGTATACATTTTAATTCCAAGTTCTTTGGCGATCGATGCTGCCTCGCGCGGATCGACAGCCCCTGCGTTGTTGTCGCCATCGGTCAACAACACGAGCACTTTGCTCTTCGCCTTGGAATCGCGCAGTCGGTCTATCCCCAGAGCAACACCATCACCGATCGCGGTCGCCAGTTCTTCTTTCAGCATTTCTTCGTTGATCACTCTTCCGCGTCGATCTCGAACTGCTTTGGGAATCTCCAACTCTTTGACGATTTGTACGAGTGCACCGTGGTCTAGTGTCAATGGACACTTGCTGTCAGCGAATCCGCCAAACGCGACCACACCGACCAAATCGTCTTTTCGACCCGCAAGTCCATTCGTACGCGAACCGAGAACGAATTCAGTGATAACATGCTTGACCGCTGTCAAACGATTGACTGTATCGCCCGCAATTTGAAAATCGACGGCTTCCATCGAACCAGAAACGTCGAGCACCAATTCGATCGCGATCCCCTCGCCTGTGATGCGAGATTCCGACTTACCCGACTGCGGCCTTGCCAATGCAACCAAAAGCAAGCAAAGCCCCAATCCGTATGCGTAAGGTAGAAGCCGATGGATACGTTGAGCCATCGTAACCGGTAGACCCTTGAGATCAGCGATACTCGAAAAGATCGCTGCCGGCTGACGGGCACGGCGGGATCTCCAAGCAATGATCGCCATCACGACGGGCAGGAGAAGCAACCACAACCATGAGTAAAAACGAAACGCTTCCATTTTTCATTGGCCTCCACTCGGAGCCACAGAAATCGGTGTTGGCGACTGCATTTGAACGAACTCACGAGCTCGCGCAATCGACAACTCGATTTGATCTGGACTAGGTTGCTGACCAGCGTACTTTACCATATCGGCCGCTTCGAGAAATTCTTGCAAACGTACAGACTGGGCAGGCGGAAAAAGGTTGCGAGAATGCATCGCGCGAAGAAACTCTTCGGTCGTTTGTTCAGGAGCCCGCACGCCAGTCGTACCTTCGATGTAAAATCGCACGATCCCGGTCAATCGAATATAGAATTCTTGAAGTCGACCTTGCGATGGCAAATCTTCCGCGAGCAAGGCGGCTAGCGCCTGGTGCGCAATTTCCGACGGAGTCAGAGGTGGTGGGCCACTGACATTTTTGGCTTTTCGTTTACGCGACCAAACCAGAAGGGCAAGGGCAAGTGAAATGGGGATTACGAGCCAGAGCCACTTCCATGACGACGACTCCTCCAGTGGACGCGGAGGCATCATCGGTGCGAGATCCGTTAGACTTGGGACTTTGTCGCCCAATTCTGAAGTGATCGTTACTTCGATGGGATCCGATTCGATGAATGATTCCTTCGCGTGATTCTCAGAGTCTGGGCGATTGTCTACGAATTCGATGGCGATCGAACGAATCAAATGCAAACCGGCGTGAACAGGTTCCAAACGATAGTGAAACCGGCGCGTGATCGAAGTCGCTTTTCCGTCGGAACTCGTAGGTTGGCGATTATCGGACTTCTCGGCATAGTCACGAACGAGAAAATCTCCGACCGATTCGCCAAAGGCAGGAGGCTTAATGGCGACCTCGGCGGGATGTGTTACTTCGATATCGAAATCGACTAGATCGGATAGGCGAGGCGTTTGAGGCGAGAGCTTTAAAACAAGCTTGACTGGCCCCTTCTCCTTGGTTCGCTCGATCGCATCATCGCCAGTCGGTATGCGCATTTGCTTTTGATTCGCTGGAGTGCAGCCGAAAAACAACAGCACGCCAATAAGTTGGACGAAGACCGCACTTTGAAAACGACTCATCGCTGTCGCTCCCGCATGCGAAAGAATTTTTGCAAACTCTTGGCGTACGATTCATTGGTTTGAATCGCGAGCCGGTCGACGCTGGCCTTGCGAAACCAACCGGTCAATTTCTGTTCCCTGTCTTCGGCTGCTTTTGCAAAGAGCGCACGGACTTTCGGATGGCGCGTGTCCAATTCAAGGAGCTCGTCCGTCTCCGCATCGCGAATCGTGAGGATGCCGACGTTCGGCAACGAGAGTTCGCGAGGATCGGAAAGGGTGACGGCAATGCAATCGTGGCGTTGGTTGGCGATCGATAGGGAACGCGAGCAATCGGGGCCGAGAAAATCGCTCATCAAGAATACGACGCACCGACGACGCTGAACATGTCCGAGGAATTCAAGCGCTTTGGAGATATCCGTCGGTGCTTTGATCGGCTCGGTCGCCAAAAGTTCGCGAATCAACCGCAACACGTTGCCGCGTCCTTTTCGAGGCGGGATGTACTTGACGACTTCATCCGCAAAGAAAAGCAGCCCAACCTTGTCATTGTTCTTCAACGCAGTAAACATGAGAACGGCTGCGACTTCGACGGCCGTTTCTGTTTTGCTCAGTCGTTGTGATCCGAACGATCCGGAGGCAGAAATATCAACAGCGAGCACGACGGTGAGTTCGCGTTCTTCACAAAACGTTTTTACGTACGGAACTCCCGCTCGGGCTGTCACGTTCCAGTCGATGCTACGAATCTCGTCGCCGGGAACGTACTCGC
>JANPLJ010000642.1:0-9093 GCA_031426475.1 Pirellulaceae bacterium
GCTTGGCCAGTTCGGCTTGCCGTTGAAGGAGCGATCCGATCGAAGGATCCACTTCCATCATCGCCTTCTTTTTTGCCATTTCGTAGTTAGCTAGCCCCTTTCGATAACGGACGGCCAATTCCGGGTTTCGATCGGCTGGGAATTTTTGTCGATCTAACTGATAAGCTTTCCGTAAAGTGTTGAACGTTTCGGTAGCTTCGCGCATCGCAGTGGTTTTTTTAGCGGCCGTCTCGACGGCTGCGAGCTTTCCCTTTTCCGCCTCGTTCAGCGGCTCAATTGCGATCGATGGTGCGGCACAGATTAAAGTTGCAAAGCCAATAAAGCAAGCGAACGATAGAAATAGAAGTAGTTGGGGTTTCATGAGAGATTAAGGTTCGATGGAATGAGGACAGATTGCTCAACACGATGCCGACAATGATTTTTCCGCTGGGCTAGTTTAAGCTGAAAGTCATAAAGCTAACAACATTCTAAGCCCCAACTTTTTTGCATTTTGGGTCAAAACACTGGATAACTCCTGTAGAATTCGGCATTTCTTTCGAGAATTGAATTTCCAGTTTCGGGCTACATAGCGATGTTGAGTCCAAGGAGTGAGAATATCTTTCGATGCAATTCTGTCGGCATTGTCAATCGTTCAGCGTCGCATTTTTGAAAGCAACGATGGCCAGTGTATAGCGTCAACTACATTTCCTCATTTTTTGGGCTCGCAGTTGCCACGGCGTTACGAACCGTATCCGACATTAGCGAGGCGAGCCGTCGGAGCCGAGGCGGCTTTCCATGAAATCTAGCATCTGCGGCCATGCTGCCTCAACCGCGGGAAAGGTGTGACCGCCTTCGATCTCACGAAGCTCGTGCGGAATCCCGAGGCTTTCGAGGCATTGGTGGAAGTTTAGATGCATCTGGTAGTCGAACGCGCCGCGGGCGGCGATGAAGAGCAAATGTCGCCCGCGCAATTGCTCGGCGTCGGTCATGCAATTCAGCCGGGGCCACTCAGCCGGGTCGGCGCCAAACACCGACGACATCCGGTAGTTCTGTTCACGCGGAATCGCGGGATTCGGATAGTCGAGCAATGCAATCGCTGTCGCCACCGCCCCCAGTTCCTCTGGGTGCGTCTCGGCAAATCGCACCGAACCATAGCCACCCATGCTCCACCCGCAGATTCCGGTGCTCGCCGGAGCGGCTGAAACGGGCAATTCTTTTCGCGCCACCGCGAGCAATTCTTGCAACATCGAGCCGTACTTCGATGCCGACTCCGCTTCGCTGTCGAACCACCATCCGAGCTTTCCATCGGCGAAAACGAGCACCAATCGGCGCGACAGAATCGCTGAGCGTGTGTTCGGACTGTCCGCGAGCGACCGATGATTCCTTCCAGCTCCGTGCAACACCAACACCATAGGCCAGCCTCCAACTGAGCGGGCTCACTGGGAATGAAAACCGAATACGGCACGTCGCGCTCCAACGCTTCACTTCGAAAGGTTCGCGCCTCGATCGGATCTGCTGCAAGCAATTCGCCGCCGCAAAGGAGGGCAGTCAGAAAACAGATTTCGGAGACAATGCGTTTCATCGTTCGGGTGTTCCATCGACCGAGTTCGTAGCTGCAATTGGGATCGGATTGAGTCTGTATTGGTCTTATGGGAGACGTGGCTAATCGTCTCACGACCATATGTAATCGGCTGTCGTGCTTATTGTCCGCTTCGAATGCTAAAGAACGATGCGGAAAAGGGCACTGAGTATGTTCTTCTGGAGAGTACAAAACGGACTCAACTGCTACTTTGTTGCCCCCATCGCATACGACGGTACTCAACAAGAAATGTCGGAAAATGGCTCATCAGTATCGTTAAGGGTTTGGACCAGAATTGTCGGATAGAGTCACTTGCTGTACTTCGTCGCCCTCGACTAGGATTTGACGGTTCTCACCTAAAGCAAGTTACCCCGAATGACAATATTTTTCGTTTCGGCAAATATGGAATCAACGGGGCGACGAAACTTGAAGCCGCAATCGAATTAAAAAACGAGCGACGACTCGGAATGTGGTGGGGCATGGTTCGATCGTTCTAGATGTTTCTTTTGAATACGCTGAGTATAGTACAAATGCCTTGGTTTGTTGGCATGCTGCTTGTTAAATTCCAAAGTAACCCCGACAATAAGTAGCGTATCCGCCATCACACCATTTGCTCTTCCCACCAAAAAAGAACTCCATCGAAGATGAAACCAATCGGCAGTCTGTTAGTCTTGATATGCATTGGGCTCGTCACGCATCCTATTCTCGTAACGGCCGACGAACGAACCCAGCCCTCATCGTTAGTCGAAACGGCTAAGAATTCGAAACTCGAAGCAACCAACGATGAAGCCGATCTAGTCGTCTTCGGCGGGACGCCGGCTGGCATTATGGCAGCGGTCGCGGCAGGTAGGAGTGGTTCGAAAGTTATTCTCATCGAGCCAAGCTATCTTATCGGAGGCCTGATGAGCGGTGGACTTCATAAAACCGATATCGGTAATCGCGATACGATCGGTGGGCTCTCAAAAGAATTTTTCCGACGTGTGCTCGATCACTACACCAAGGCATACGGAGCGAAATCGGCTCAAGTGAAGGCATGCGATTACCAGCAAAAAGCGAATTTGCGCAGCGGTTATTATTTCGAACCCAAGATTGCCCTTCAGATTTTTCGCGAAATGTTGACTGAAGCCGGTGTTGCGATTCGTACGAAGGAACAGCTCCAATCAGTCGACGCGATCGCCGGAGAAATTCGTTCGATTGTGACGCACCATTATGAAACAGGAATTTCATCTCGCTACGAAGGAAAAATTTTCATCGATGGGACGTATGAAGGCGATCTCATGGCACAATCCGGTGTTATGTATCGTGTCGGTCGCGAAGCGCGCGCTGAATACAACGAACCTTTAGCAGGGATCACCGAAGGGCCTGCAGAATATCTTGGCAAAGGTGATCATCGAGTCCAATCGTACAATGTCCGAAGCACGATTTGCGTCGATCCCGATAACATCGTGCCGATTCCGAAACCGAAGCAATATTTTCGCGATGCGCATGCTCATCTTATTCGCGCCGTCAACGAACATCACTTGACGCGGCTTGACGAGCTTTACCCTGACCGCTTTCGTTGGGGAGAGATCAACGGCAAGATGGACCCGAACAAAGCTGATTTCATCGGCGTGAACGCAGGCTATAGTGAAGGGGACTATGAGCAGAGGGCTCGTATTACCGCCAAGGTTCAAGACTACTGGCTTAGTTTGTGGTACATGCTGCAAAACGATCCCGAGTTACCAGTGGATTTCAAGGCCGACGCCCGACGCTATGGACTTCCCAAAGATGAATTCTTGGAAAGCGATCATGTCACGCCGCAAATTTATGTTCGCGTCGCACGACGAATGCAAGGACGATATTTTCTAACGCAGCAAGATGTCCGCTACGATCGCCATAAACCGGATGCAATCTGTATGGGAAGCTACGGGACTGACTGTCATGGCATTCAAATGATTCAGACCGAGAATGGGATCGAGCAAGAAGGAGATTTCAATGGAGCCGCCGACCCCTACGAGATTCCTTATCGATGTATCACTCCATACGGTGTTCGCAATTTAATTGTCGTAGCAGCCATATCGGCATCACACGTCGCCTACGCAAGTGTTCGAATGGAACCTGTCTTCATGATGTTGGGCCAAGCGGGCGGATTGGCTGCGAACTTGGCTGCTACCGATAGGACTTCGGTGCAGGATGTGTCGATTCAGAAACTTCAGATGAAGCTGCGAGAGTCTGGCATGCCGCTGGAAGCTCCCTATCGTCCTCGCGTGGATATCCGCGTGGTGACTCCTGGACCGTATCGTCCGGGAACACCTATCGATTTTGAGGTTGTCAAAGAGGATGTGCGAAGACCTCTGACTCGGATGGTGTGGACCTTTGACGGAAGTGGCGAGCCTCAAGCTGAAGGTCCCAAGGCTCGATTTACTTTTCGGAATCCAGGCAAACATTCGTTGATGCTGCTTGCCTGGGATGACCAAGAGATGTTCGCTGTGCCAGTCGTCTTGGAGCTTGATCTCGGCCCCGGTGAAACATTCGATCGCGAAGTACACTACTTGGAAGCGAAGACGATTGGCCGATGGTCTCGAGCCCGTGGTCCTCAACTTGAATACCGCGATCGTGTAGGATTAGTCGACGAAGGCAAAGGGGATGGGAAGTCGCGAGCTGAATTCACAACGACACTTCCCAAATCCGGTCAATACCGAGTGAGCGTCGCCTATGCAACCGCCGGTAACCGCGCAACGAATGTACCGGTCGAAGTGAACCATGCAACGGGCAAGTCCCTGGTGCAGGTCAACCAACGCGAAAAAGCTTCCCCATTCGCGTTTACTCCGATAGGTGAATTCCAATTCAACGCCAAACAGCCCACCTCGGTCGTCTTCACCAATACAAATACCAACGGCCATATATTCATCGATACGGTTCGATGGCTATGGGTCGGAGAATGAATTCATTCGACGGAACGTCGCCCCATACTTCGCCAATTCTTTTTTGTTGCCACCCCGATAAAAACGATGAACCCATCTTTGTTCGCTTTGGTCTTTGCCGCGTCGTTCTTCCTTGCATCTGCAAATGCAATGGCGTCGCGACCCATTATTGTTGTAATCCTCGCGGATGCGAGCAAAGAATTACGATTGGGAGAATCATGATGAGGGCTATTCGGCTAGCTGCAAATGCGATCCTGTTGCTCTTATGGCTCGCGGATCTCGAGCCCTGTCTAACGGCTGACGAGCCAAGCATGGAGAGGCAAGATCTCTTCGTCGTAGGCGATGATGCCAAATATAACATTTACCATATTCCCGGCATTGTTGTGACAGCCAAGGGGAGTGTGCTCGCGTGGTGTGAAGCGAGGAAGCGGCCAGCGGGTGCCAGCGATTGGGATGATATTCGTATTCTTCTTCGACGGAGCACCAATGACGGAATATCGTGGAGTCCACCCGTCAGCATCGCAAATGTAAAGGGCCCCAAAGAAAAGAACCCATTCGCACTCGCAATCAAAAGTGTCGATCCCAAAGATGTGACGTACAACAATCCCGTTTTAATTGCGGACCGAGACGGTAGCGTTCACATGCTTTTCTGTCTTGAATATATGCGAGTATTTTATCAGAAGAGTATCGATGACGGACTTTCGTGGAGTGAACCGATCGAGATAACATCCGTCTTCGACGACTTTAAGAACACTTACGATTGGAAAGTATTGGCGACGGGACCGAACCATAGTATCCAGCTCAAATCGAATCGCTTAGTCGTGCCGGTATGGCTTTCAACAGGCACAGGTGGCAATGCGCACCGACCGAGTGTCACGGCAACGATCTATAGCGATGATGCAGGAAAGACTTGGCATGCTGGACAGATTGCTGTGCCTTGTACCGACGAATGGATCAATCCCAACGAAACGGTTGCCGTGGAGTTGAGCGATGGTCGAGTGATGCTGAACGTTCGAAACGAATCGAAAACGCATCGACGTTTGATAACGACCAGTCAGGACGGTGCAACAAACTGGAGTCCGCCTCGTTTCGATGAAGCCTTACTCGAACCAATTTGTATGGGCGGAATTGTTCGCTATTCGCAACCTGGCCAAAACTGGATGCTGTTTTCAAACCCGCACAACTTGGAACGAGCGGACGGAAAAGAATCACCCGGGAAGAACCGCGATCGTAAAAACCTTTCCGTAAAAGCAAGCTACGACGAAGGGAAAACTTGGTCGATCAACAGAGTAGTCGAGGAAGGTCCGAGCATGTACTCGGATCTTGCCGTTACGCCGAACGGTACAATCCTCTGTTTCTATGGCCGAAGTGCTCAACCGGGATTCGCCGGCGCTCGCCTGACGCTCGCTCGGTTTAATCTGGCGTGGCTTAAAGCATCAAGATCTGAAACACTTGCCCCGATGCAACTCGCGGAAAGTGTGAAATTAGGTGCTGCCGACTTCGCGACCAGACAACTACCTGCGAGCTTAGTCGTCCGCGAGGTTCTTGGTCTCGTCACCGTCCAGGAACTCGACGGCCAAGTTGTTCATCGTACAAAGACTCGCATCCTGGAAACACGCGCGACCATTACGCCAAACGGCGACTATTTATTGATGTTTCCTGAGGGCGATCACTATGCGAAAAGTAAGGGTGAAAAGATGAATACGATGCTCGCCTATCGTTCATCCGATAGGGGAAGCACTTGGCAAGGACCATCGGTCGCGTTTGATATTCCTTATAGTCAGCACGGGTTCATCCCCTTCATTCCTCATGGTTCGAAACGCATCTACGCTTTTGGCACGCAACCGATTCCTGGAAAATGGACCTGGGAAAATGGTCAGCGAGAGAATTCTCCCATCGGCTATCGTTGGTCAGATGATGATGGACATTCTTGGTCAGACGTCAAGCTGATTGAACCTTTGAACGATCCCGAGTTCAAAGGTATGTCCGTTATGCGTATGACGGAGACAGATTCCGGAGCGTGGTTGCTCGGATCGCATCTTGCCGATTGGTCGGTTAAGCCCTTCACCACCCAGCAATATCTGTTGCGATCGGAAGACCAAGGCGCGACTTGGTCGGTGCTCCCCAGTGCGCGTCCTCATGGCTGGCAGGCGGACGGATTCGAACGCATGGACGAGGGTCGCCCTCTGAATCTCGGCGGCGGACGCGTCTTGTTGATGTCACGCACCCCGCAAGGCCATCTTTTTACTGCGTGGAGCAAGGATGATGGCAAGTCATGGACGAAGCCCGCCCCCAGCACGCTCGTACACCCGGATGCACCGCCAATGTTGTTTCCGCTCTCGGACGGAAAGACGTTGGTCGCCTTCCATCACAACAAGGTTCCCTCGCTTGGCAATGGTGACCTTGATGACAAGGCGGCGAACATGAAAGTCCGTTCTGAACTCTGGGTCTCGACCTCGACCGATGAAGGTCACACCTGGAGCGAGCCTCGTTTTCTTCTGGTAAACGCCGTTCAGCCGCTTCACACCGTTGTGGGTTTCAATTTTCAATGCTCCTATCTCGACATGGTTGAAGACGACGGCATCCTCCATCTGTTTCTCCCACATCGATGGCAACAAGTGCTCCATCTCAAGATCAAAGCAGCGGATCTTTCAAAATTGCCAACTCAATCTGAACTGCAAACGAACCTAGCCAAATAGAACCTGATCAAGTCGCACCATGAATCCTTCTTGCACAATGCATCCAAAAAATCGACACTCCTTTCTTACTCCCATCATCTGGTTCTCAGGCTCCGGCCCTCTTTATCCTACACATCTTTTCATGTACTCCCAAACGCGATGTAGGCGTCCCGGTACGCTTCGAGTTTTCTCAGGCCTCGCCAGAGCGTCGTCGAGCCAGGCGGGCCTTGCCCTTTCTTTTTCAGGTAGCCGCCCAGTTTGGCCAGTAACAACACGAATTCATCCATGGTCGGTGCGGTTGGAGGAAGGACTCGTGTTTTCTTTGCTACCATGTAGGCAGGCTTCCATTCTGCAGATTCAAAGTACTTTTCGCAGCTCGCATCCCCATCAACCCGTGCCGCAACTTTGATTTGCTCTACTCGCCATGCCACCACCAGCATTAGCGAAGACGCCGTTAGATAACGCTCGATCGTCTCATATTTTAGCTTCTCGATGCCTAGACCGCTTTTGAGTGTTTTGAAAAATAGTTCAATTCCCCACCTTAAAGAGTATCTGGATACGACGCGTTGGACTTCAATGATTGTTTCGATTGGCAAAGAAGTAAATAGAACCCACCGAATCGACTCTTCTCCCTCGGGTGGATCCAGCTCAATCGCTTCGACAACATTCAACGTTACATTGCCTAATCGACCGCCAGCACGACTTGGGCCACGCATCGTGACCGTGGTTGCTCGAATTCCAACCGTTGCGATTCGCGCTGATCGGGATTTGCGACGAGAACGAGTTTCGTCAGAAATCATCGACGTTCGTTCGCTGATATTCACCTCGCACTCCGAGAGAATCTCGCATCGAGCAAGGGCTTTATCAATGCTGTCTGGGGCGTCTTCGTGTTGTACCAAGCTACGGTTCTGGCAGCCGCGTAGGATGAAATCGTGATTCTCAGCTTGGCTCTCGATTTCGAGGAACAACTCATAAATGTCCGACTCGCTATCGGCCACATGGACGTAGTGAGTTTGTGGATTTGCTCTGGCAATCTGCTCGCCACTTTGAAACATTTCAAGCCAACGATAGCTCTCCTTTTCTTCGTAACAAGCCTGCCTGCGTTGCGCGGCCCGTTCCGAACGAGTTAGATCGTCCCGAATCGGGTCGCGAACCCACGTCACGTGATCCACGATCCCAAGTGGAACACCTTGCTCACTGATGGCATAAAGAGGGTGAAAAAAGAACCCAAACTTATCGTTGGATTCTAAGGGTCCAGCGCCTTTGACTTGGAGCTTGGGTTTCGTCAAATCGATGACCGTTGTGTCTTGGGCAAGAATCACCGTATCGCAAGCGGCAGACCGAGAAATCGCGGCCTGACGATGCGATAGTAGAATCGCTTCCGGAGAAATGGCTGCATTATCCGCGAAGCGATACGTTGCTTCGAGGGCAGCGTTGTCCCGGCAGGCGTCGGGTGTGGAATCGGCCATAGTTGAAAGCTGTTCGACAATAATCTTTGCTCGTCTTTCGCGTCGTTTGTCATTCAAATCAAGCGTCGAAAATTCTTCCTCAATCCATTGCAATGCCATCATTCCCCCTCCTGGGTCACGAAGTTCGTCCAAAGGCGATTTTTCTATCCTAAAAGATGTGTAGGATAAAGAGGGCTCATGCCCCCCATCCTAAGGCTTCCACGTCCCCAAGGCTTCCACGTTTCTTCCCCGCAGAGACTGAGTCCGTTTTTCTGGTAAATTGATGGTATCCGTTGGCAATGTCAGATGCAAAACATCATTGGACGCAGGAGTTCATGCCTAAAAAAATCCCGCGTCCTGGTTTCAGAATGGGCGAAGACATTAAGATTCTGCCAACCCTGAAGCGTTAATGAGAACCAATATAAACCTACCCACGGATTCTGCGGAAGAGCCCGAAATATGAAACACATCCTCGCCTTCACCGCCCTGCTACTGACTCCGCTGGC
>JANPLJ010000643.1:0-14877 GCA_031426475.1 Pirellulaceae bacterium
CTCGAACGATTTTGCGATCGATTTCAATGTTGACGGTGCACGCCCAACGATCTTTCATTCGAAGAATGGATTTCGGCCAAAGGTAACGATGGCCTATACCGGGCAAGACACGATGACCGGGGGCCGCATCAAGCGAATCGAAGAATACTTGGGCGAAGACCAGGAATTCATGCTGACCTACGGTGATGGTCTCACCGACTTAGATATTCAGCAGCTTTTAGATTTCCATAGATCCCATGGAAAGCTCGCTACGCTAACGGCGGTGCATCCACCACCCAAGTTTGGTGACCTTCAATTCGATGGCGACAAGATTGCGAGTTTCGCTGAGAAGGAAGGGAAGCAAGGGGCGATGGTCAATGGTGGCTACTACGTTTTTGATCGCCGAGTTCTTGACTACCTTTCCGAAGATGCATCGTGTGTTCTCGAGAAGGAACCGTTAGAACGGCTTGCCCGCGAGGGACAGCTAATGGGCTATCGTCACGATGGTTATTGGCAATGCATGGATACGACCCGAGATCTAGATGCCTTGCAGCGAACTTGGGCTTCTGGTGATGCACCTTGGAAGAAATGGAGCGACGGATACGGTGACTGACCAACGGTCGACAAGTGATGCGTTCGTCTGCTTCGAGGATCGATTCCGCGATCAGCGAGTTTTGGTCACGGGACACACTGGCTTCAAGGGAACTTGGCTTACCCAATGGCTGCAGTTGCTTGGAGCGAAAGCGTTCGGTCTGTCGCTTGAGCCGGACGTGACCCCGAATCATTTTTCAATGCTGCATCAACCAAGCCTCGTCTCCAAAACCTGTGACGTCCGCGACGCAACGAGCGTGCATGCGTTCGTGGCTGAAATCGAGCCAGACATTGTATTTCATCTCGCTGCTCAATCATTGGTTAGAAAGTCATACCGCGAGCCAGACAATACGTTTTCAACCAATATCATGGGTACTCTTAATGTTTTACAGGCATGCAGAGCAACGCCAAGCGTTCGTGCAATCGTTTGTGTAACAAGCGACAAAGTCTACGAAAATCTCGAATCCGATCGTGGTTACGTCGAGACCGATAGACTTGGCGGAAGCGATCCCTATAGCTGTTCCAAAGCATGTGCGGAGCTTCTCGCAACGTGCTTTCGCTCGAGCTACCTTGCAAATGCATCGTACGGCACAGACCACCATTGTTTGCTGGCCACGGCACGAGCCGGCAACGTCATTGGCGGCGGCGATTGGTGTGAAGATAGACTGGTACCAGATGCGGTTCGAGCCGCTGCTGTGCATCGTTCGATGTTGGTGCGCAATCCGAATGCAGTGCGACCATGGCAGCATGTTTTGGAACCACTGTCCGGCTATCTTTTTTTAGGACAAAAGCTCCTAGAGGGCGATGTTGCATTTGCCGATGCATGGAATTTCGGACCATCCGAAGACGCCGATGTATCCGTCGGAACCGTGATCCAGGAAATGGAGCACAGTTGGAAGAGCGTCTCTGCCGAGTTCGCTTCCACATCGAATGGACCGCACGAGACAAAGATCCTCAAGGTGCATTCAAGCAAGTCCAATCAATTGCTTGGATGGACTCCGACGTGGAACTGGAAGCAGGCCGTCGCGAAAACCGCCTCATGGTATCGGGATTACTACGAGAACCAACAAGTTAGAACGATGGATGATCTACAGAGTTACCTTTTGGATGCAAAGCGATTGAACGCGAACTGGATTCGATCTTGAAGTTCCATCCCACTCCGTTTTCTGGCGTCTGGCTTATCGAGCCAACCCTGGTTGCCGACGAGCGAGGTTGGTTTACAAGAACTTTTTGTAGCGATACTTTTCGCGAAAAAGGTCTGAGGCACGAGTTTGTACAAGCTAATCATTCGCATTGCGTTCAGGCAGGAATTCTGCGAGGCCTTCACTATCAAGTACCACCTTCGGCCGAAGCCAAATTGGTACGTTGCATTCGCGGTGAAGTTTTCGACGTAATCGTCGATGTTCGCAAAGGCTCGGCCACCTTTCTTCAATGGTTTGGGCAGACTCTATCGGCTGACAATCGTTGCATGATATACGTGCCGGAGGGGTTTGCTCACGGCTATCAAGCAATCGAGGCTGGCAGCGAATTGGCCTATCAGGCGTCGTCAGCATACGCTCCAAAGTTTGAACATCGCATTCGTTTCGACGACCCAAGAATCGGAATAAAATGGCCGATTGAAGCAGCGATACTGTCACCGAAGGATGAATCGACCACTTGGCTCGATAGCGATTTTCAGGGCGTTCTCCTTTGAGTACAGCTATCGTCACCGGCGCAACCGGGTTTCTCGGAAGTCACCTCGCTCGACGATTGCGGTTGGATGACTGGGACGTGATCGCGTTGAAAAGATCGCTTTCTCAGATTCCAAAACACTTAGCCGATGACCCGAAAATTCGATGGTTCGACGTCGATACGGCCACGGGAATCTCCGATGCTTTCGACGCGACGAATACGATCGATGCCGTCGTTCACTTAGCTGCTTCTTATGGCAGAAAAGAAGATCCGCCAACTTCGATCGTACAAAGTAACCTTATCTTCCCTTTGGAGATACTCCAGCGTTCGCTTCAGCGCGACGTCCCCCTATTCATCAACACCGACACGTGCTTCACCATCGAGTACCCATACTTGCAGTCTTACACGCTTTCGAAAAAGCAGTTTTCCGAATGGGGAAGAATACTCGCCGCGACGAGCGGAATGCGTTTCGTGAACTTGGAGCTTCAGCATCCTTTTGGTCCAGGTGACAGATCTGGCAAATTTGTCCCTTGGATCATCCAGCAATGCCACCAGGATTGCGTGCCAATCCCGTTGACTCCGGGAGAGCAAAAGAAGGATTTTATCTATGTCGACGACGTCGTGATGGCTTTTCTTACGATCATGGCGCGATTCGACAAGTTGGATAAAGGCTATCATCATATCGAATGCGGGAGAGGTGAATCGATCTCGCTGCGAAGGTTTGTAGAACTTGTTCATGAAGCGAGCCAATCGAACTGTCCGCTTGAATTTGGAAAAATGCCGTATCGTCCCATGGAAATCATGAATTCGGTCGCCGATACGCACCGACTTCGAGAGCTGGGGTGGAAATCAATTTGCAGTATAGAAGACGGGATCTCCGCAACGGTTTCCGAGTATCGCAAAGACACTCTGCGATCTTCGAACCTCAAGCGGACGTAGGCGACACTTTATGGGATTCTATATTATCTATGCCGCTCTGATCGCTTCCTGCGGAGCAGCCATCATGAGACCGGCGTATGGGTGTATCGCCTTCTATCTCTTCGTTACATTGGATCCTGCCTGGAACTGGCATTGGGCATTTCCGGTGGATCCGGGTTTCCAAAAATGGATAGCAATTGCCACCCTGATTGGCTTTGCGTTTCAGATGAAGCAGATTCGCTTTTTCACGATCGAATCAAAGTATGCGACCCTAGCGCTTGTGGCATTTTTTGTACTCGCATTTACAAGCGCGACGAACTCGCTTTTCCAGGATCGTGGTTTTTTCTATTTGAACGTACTCTGGCGAGTTCTGTTGATGGTCGTCATTAGCCTGCTGACGATTACCGACCGAAAAACCGCCTTGTACCTCGCCTTCGCATGTATTCTTGGGCAGGGGTACAATTCATTGCGGATCAATGAAGACTACTTTAGGCTCGGATATTGTCGTTACGCCACCATTGCAAATTGGAGCATGAAGGGTCTCGACAACAATGGTTATTCCATTCTCACGATCCCATTGATGGCTATCTCCATGGGATTTGCGTTTGCTCCGGTGAATTGGAAACTAAGAATAGTGGCTGGTGGTATCGCGATTTTGCAGGTCCATCAATTGATGCTGATGGAGTCGCGAGGTGGAATGCTTGGCGCTATGTTGACGTTGGTCATTTGCGCTTGGTATGTCCCCAAGTCCATGTCAACGATTTGGGTCCTGGTCGCCGGTTTTATTGTCGGAAGCGCCCTCGCCGGACCACCGGTAGTCAAGGAGTTCGCGTCCGTTTTCAAAAAACAAGGAGAAAGAGATGCGTCGGCAGAAAGCCGATTTCATCTTTGGAAAGCTGGGGCGGAAATCGTTGCAGACTATCCGCTTCTGGGAGTCGGACCTGACGCAAGTCGTTTTTATGTCCTCAATTATTTTGAATTCAATCCAGAGCCTTGGCGTACCGACAAAGCACTCCACAATCTTTTCTTTGAAGTATCGTGTGACAACGGTTTGCCTGCCGCCGCAATTTACTTTTCCTACTTTCTGTTCTCTTGGTACTCTATTTGGCGATCTCGAAAAGCCCTTTTACGAGGAGACCCGATCTCTTGCGCATTGGCTTTGTCGGTTCTCGCAGGGGTGCCGGGCTACTTCTTAGCCAGTATGTTTTCGAGCGGTTCACTCATTGAAACGAGCTACATTCTTCCAATACTAGGATGCGCGCTCCTGTCGTACAAACTGAGCGAACAGACCAGCTACGAACAGTCGCTTGTCCATTCCCCGGCTCTGGAGGGGACGTGACTTCGGTAGCTCGGAATGCGTGGCTTGATTCATTGCGAGCGTTGGCGATCTTCGCTGTTTTGAATTGCCATGCAGCTTCGAACTATTGCACCCTGTCTGGACAATCGCAGCGCGGCATTTATGCTGCGTTTGGACTCGGTGGACACGGAGTCGATCTATTTTTCGTTCTCAGCGGTTGGTTGCTCGGGAATGTTCTTTTTCGCGAGCTAGAGACAACTCAAACGATCGATGTGCGACGGTTCTGGATGCGCCGTTGGCTTCGCACCTTGCCTGCCTACTTCGCGATCCTAGCGCTCACTCTCCTGCAGCGCACATTTCAAGGTCGAATAGAAGCGTCGGATGCTTGGTTCTTTATCTTTGGGCAAACCTACGCGTTCACCGAACTTCCGTTTTTTGGGATCAGTTGGTCGCTCTGCGTCGAGGAGCACTTTTACTTACTGGTCGCGCCGCTTCTTTTATTGGGCTATCGGCGAAAAATGTTCAATACTTGTATACTGCTCGGCATTGTATTGATCCCAAGTTTGTTGCGAGCATATGGACTCTGCGCAAACGTCAATCAAACCCATGCTCGAATAGACCAGTGCGCGGTCGGCGTTTTGTTGGCTCACGTTGCTGTTGCCTACCCAATGGTCTGGGAGTGGCTAAAGTCGAGATTGCACTGGTTGGTACCTTCGGTGGCCTTAGTCTTGCTTTCGCTGTTTCTAAGCCGTTGGTTGAACGCTGGTTTTGAGCTACCGCTGCTTGTCTATGCGTTGATGAGTGGAGTTCTCGTCGTACTATCGCAAGCAAGTAGATATTGGAGCGAGCATGCCTGCCATCCAATCGTTCGCTTTGTTGCAACCAGGTCGTACTCGCTGTACCTTGTTCACATTGAAGCGATGGCAGCTCTGAAATATTTCCATGTTTCCAATTTTTTGCTATATCTGATAGCGACCTGGACGCTCAGTCTTGCGATGGCTGAACTTCTGTATCGATGTGTTGAGTTGCCAGGCATGCGCCTTCGCGACCGTTCGATCAAAGGCCCTCGTTTCGAAAAGTTGATGCCCCGGCAAAGCCACTCATGAATCGCAAGATGCCCATCCCTGCAATTGCATTGATCGGTTCACTTATGATTGGGCTGATGATGTTTGGCGTTGTCAATACGCATAGCCCGACATATCTCACTTCGCCCTGGGAAAATCATCTTCCGGATGCCGTCGACTATCTCAAGCTCGGAAAGAGTATCCGAGAATCGGGCGCTTATTCGCGAACCGACGACGGGCGTCCCGATATTCTTCGCACACCGATGTATCCGTTGATGCTGGCTGGTTTAAACGCCCATCATAACACGTTGCTTTTGTATTGCGTCCAGCTTGGAATGCTCGCTGTTTTAATCGCATTGATCGTTGCGGTCACCCAAAACTGTTTCGGATCGCTTTCAGCAATTCTTGCGATGGTATTGCTGTGGACGGACTATCGATTGTTCGTCTTATGCGTCGAAGCGATGAGCGAGATTTCGTCTCTTTTCATGCTGATGGTTGGGCTGTTCATCTTGGGTTGGCCTACATTCCCAAGGGGCGCAACGTTGACTTGGCCACGATCGATGCTGGCGGCAGTTTCTCTCAGTATTTCCGCCATGATTCGCCCAGCCCTGCTCTACCTTCCCTTGGTCATCGCAATCATTGCGATACTTTGCGTTCGATCGATAGCGAATGGCTCGCGGTACTCCAAGGTGGCTTCGATCATCGGTTTTTCTATCGTCTTTATGATCTGCCCAGCACTTTGGACCTTGCGAAACTGGACTGTTTTTGGCGTACCTAAACTCACCACCGTAAGTACACACAATTTAATCTATTTTGTAGGCGCGGGAGCTTTTCAAACGAAATTCGGGATTGATCGATATCGGGCGCAGGCAATGCTTGCGGAGCAATATCCTATCCCCTCGTATACGAATGCACAAAACCCATACAGTCAAGACAAACTGTCTGTGCGTGAACTGGAAGATCTCTTGCATGAATCGCAATGGAAGATCGTGTTCGCGCATCCCGTTTCACTTGTCTATTCTACGATCGTTGGAATTTGCAAAGCCTCGGTTGATCATTCGCTCGTCAGTGTGTCGAATCTCTTGTCAACCGAATGGCTAAATCCGGGACTGAAGGAGCTTGTCACGCTTCAGCCAGAGGCCTGGAATCGGTTATTTCGGAATCACGCCATCTTAGTCACAGCATTCTTTGCGCATCTTTTGCATACTGCCGTGCTCTGGATCGGCTTTTCATTCGGCGTCCTCAAATCCCTCATTTACCGAAGGCCAGTCGCCGAGTTGGCAGGACTCTGGATCCTGTTCATTTATGGTACGCTGGTCATTGGCATGTTCGGAATCGACGCGATTTTTCGATCGACGGTGATCGCCTTGCCCGCGGTCGTCATGCTTGCGGGTTACTCCGTCGCCCATTCCGGTAGGGACCAGATGACACCGATATCCCCGTGATTCGAGGCTTTTTTGTTTTCTCCGATTGACGTAAAGGTTTGTGGCAACGGGAGACCGTACGCTTATCCACATCCATGCCGAGTGTCAGTTCCGTTCGCCAAGGGTGTCGTTGGAAGTCAAGATCCGATTTGCATCGATCAGGATGGTGTTCTCACTGTTTGTCAAACTCGAACACTTAAGTATTGGCCCGACGGTTCCATTAAATGGTGTTGCTTGGATTGGATAAGCCCGGCTCAAGCAACACCGCCAAGCACGGTTCGAGTGATCGCGGGTGCAGGATCGGAAAGTCGCGAATCGCCCCGGCAGTCTTTAAGCTTGAAGCCACAAGACCAAGGGTGGGTGCTGGATTCACTCGCATCCGCGGTCAGAGCCTCGGTCGCGATTCACTTTACCGATGTGAACGGCGTTCGATTCGACGCGCAACCGACCGCTTACTCCGAGTTGTTTAGCGGGCCAATTTCCCGTCGAGTTCAATACGATCTGAAATTCGTTTCGCAAACAACCAAAGTCTCCTCGCTTGTGGGGCGTTTGCAACTGGATGTATACCATTCTCAGCCAATCGCGGTGTGCAGATTGATGCTGAGAAATCCTACGCCAGCAAAACACCCGAATGGCAATTGGGATCTTGGAAACGAAGGTTCTGTATTCCTAAACGATTTCTCGATCGAGTTTGGGTTCAACGAGAAGATCTCCGAAATTCGAACGCAAGCTGAACCGGATCGATCCGTCGTCACGAGCCAAAACGCAGTGTCCCTTTTTCAAGCCTCCAGCGGCGGGGAAAACTGGAATTCGAGCAATCATCTCGATAAAGATCGCAGAATCCCAATGGCATTTCGAGGTTATCAAATCCATTGCAACGGTCAAACGTCGGATGGCCTGCGTTCGACTCCGCAGGTTTCTGTTTCGATCGGCGACACCAGTTTTACGATCGCAATGCGTCGATTTTGGGAGAATTTCCCCAAGTCCTTGACCGTCTCGAACAACACGGTTCGACTCGGGTTGTTGCCGAAGGAATCGAAATACGCGCACGAACTGCAAGGCGGTGAACAAAAAACACACGAGTTCGCCATTCAGTTTGGGAACGTCGCCAAGGAAATGTCACTAGACTGGTACCTGCATCCGTCAAATCTGGCTTTGACTCCCCAGTACTACGCTTCGACTCAATCCTTCCGTTATTTGACGCCTCGAGACGAGGCCCCCAACACAGACCACCAACGACTCGTCGATTGCGCGATTGAAGGAAACGACACGTTTCTTTCAAAGCGAGAAAAGATTGACGAATACGGCTGGCGGCACTATGGGGACATCTACGGAGACCACGAAGCCGTTTATCGTACGGGCACAGCACCATTGATTTCCCACTACAACAATCAATACGATTGCACCGGTGGCTTTGCCGCTCAATACATGCGAACGGGCGACGTTCGATGGTTTGATCAGATGATCGAGATGGCCGACCATGCATGGGATATAGATACCTACCATACGACCGGCGATAAGAACCTTTACAACGGAGGCCTTTTCTGGCACACGTATCACTACGCGGATGCCGACACCGGAACGCATCGAAGCTATCCTCGCAGTTTGACACAGACCAAAGTCCTCGAGGGAGGAAAAGACCTTGGTGATCTTGGTGAAACCGGCAAGGTGATGGCCAAGAACTATGGACTTGGAGGTGGACCGTCAGGATCCCAGAATTATCCAACGGGCTGGATGTGGGCGTACTACCTTACCGGTCAAGATGACTTTCGCGAGGCCGCCATCAATGCTGCCGACTATGTCATGCGAATTGAAGATGGGCGAAAGACGATCTTTCGATGGCTCTGTACATCCGATACTGGATTCGCACTCGAGAGTTCGGCCGGTTACTACGGTCCAGGCCGTGCGTCCGCCAACTCGCTACACGCCTTGATGACAGGATTTGAGCTGACGGACGATCGCAAGTACTTGAACATGGCCGAGCGACTGATTCGTCGAGTCGCTCATCCCGACGATGATATCGAGACACTGGATCTTGGGAATGCGGAACTGCGGTGGTTTTATACGATGCATTTTCAGGCGTTATCACGTTACATCGATTTGAAAACAGAGCTTGGTGAGGATGATTTGCTGTATGGTTTAGCGATTTCAACCTATAACCACTACGCCGACTGGATGGTCAAGAACGAACGTCCCACCTTGGACCAGGCCGACCGACTTCAATATCCTACAGAAACTTGGGTCGCTCAAGACATGAGAAAATGGCATGTCTTACAGTATGCCGCTTGGATGAACCAAAACGATTCAAGGCGCAGAGAAGCATTCCAACAGAAAGCCGATTACTTTTTTGAGTATGTGTGCAAGACGCTCGCAGCAATGCCGACACATTCCCTGTGTCGTCCGGTTGTATTGATGATGCACTATGGATGGCAGCGTCACTGGTTTCTCAGTCAAGCGCGCAACCGCGAGTTTGTCAGCCCGAAATTCCGTGGACCATTTGAATCAAAACCTCCATTTCGCTCGCAACGTTCCATCGCCATCAAGCGTGCAAAAGCTCTCTTGCTGACGGCCGCTTTATTTTCGTTCGTTGCATGCGTAGTCGGAATGGCTTTCGCAATTTCTCTCTTGCTTTCGGCAAATTCGAGCCCACCAGGATAGTCAGGAGATGTCGCAGGTTACACCAACGAATCATGCTATAGTTCATCCGTCCGATGGAAATCTTTCCAACGGAACCGATTTGGTCGTCTTTGCTGACGATTGGGGGCGTCATCCATCGAGCTGCCAGCACTTGATTCGGCGTTTGAAGAACGATCGCAAAATCCTATGGGTCAACACGATTGGAACTCGTTCGCCCAAGGCCAACGCGTTTACGCTATTTCGCGGCGGCGAAAAGATTCGTAGTTGGTTTCGTGGCATTCGGCAGGTAGATGCACGAATGTGGGTGATCGATGCCCCGATGTTGCCCTACGTCGGAAACGCGATAGCGCGCCGAATCAATCGAACGCTGGTGACAACCGTGCTCAAACGAGCCCTAAGAACGGCTGACATCACGTCACCAACGTTGATGACAACCCTTCCGCATGTGGCTTGGCTGGTAGGTGATATTGGTCAACGATCTACGATCTATTATTGCACAGACGACTACAGCCAGTGGCCGGAAGCGGAACGCGATGCTTTGTTAGAAGCCGAAGTCGAACTTCAAACGAAAGCGGATAGTGTCCTTGCCGTTTCGGATAAGTTGATGGAAAGAAATCGACACATCGCGGGCTGTCGCTTCTTTCCACATGCGGTGGACTTCGAACACTTCTCGTCCGTTGCATCGTCATCCCCGCATCCGGAAATCGAACGGTTGTCATCGCCACGCATCGGTTTTTTTGGCTTGATCTATGAGAAGATTGACTTTGCCTTGTTGTCACAGATTGCGAACAAGAATCCGAATGCTTCGCTCGTCATGATTGGCCCAATTGATTTCTGTCCAGAATCATTCTCACAGTTGCCAAACGTTCATATGCTAGGACGAAAGCCCTATGAAGACTTACCGCGGTGGCTTGCTGGGTTAGACTTGTTGCTGATGCCCTACGTCAAGGACAAAATGATCGAGCAAAGTAGTCCGCTGAAGTTGAGAGAGTGCCTCGCGACCGGTCTACCAACCATTTGCGTGAATCTACCGGAAGCAAAGAAAGCAGAACCGTTCGTTCGTGTTGCGAAAGACAACGACGACTTTTTGGCGATTGTGAGCGAACTGTTGTCGAGTGCCAAGTCAACGGAACTTGCTGCCTTCAGGCAGAATTTCGTTCGTGATCAGACGTGGGATACGCGGGCTAATGAACTTCGCGGAATTCTTGCCGAATTGAACGGGAAGTAGGCGTTCGCGGTGCCTATCGTAAACGATCCGAACAGGCAATCGTTCGCGGACGTCGCACAAATTGCTACTTCTCGCGGCCGGCCAAGAGTGCTTCATCTGCGAGTGGCAGCGGGTACGGGAGGAGGTCCGGAAAAGACGATTCTCAATTCGCCGCGCTTCATCAAACAGTATGGTTATGACGCTCTCGTTGCGTATCTATGCCCTCCGAACGACCCGATTGCTGACGATCTTCGCCGAAGAGCTGACGCGCTCGAATGCGAGTTGATCGTTATTCCGGATCGAGGTCCATTCGATTTATCCGTTGTCGCTCGTATCATTTGGCTTTGCAAGAAGCATCGAATCGACATACTTCAAACGCATGACTACAAGTCGAACGCCTTGGGGCTTTTAGTCAGGTGTTTTCATCGATGTCGGCTGGCAACGACACTTCATGGCTGGACGGACATGTCGGGACGTATGCCGATCTATGTGCGAATCGATCGATGGTGTTTGCCAAAATATGAATCGCTGATCTGCGTTTCGCCGGATCTGGGTGACGAGTGCCGGCGTCTCGGAATTCCCGACGAGCGCATTCATACGGTTCCCAACGCGATCGACGTGCAACAATATAAACGCGTCGTGGAGACTTCGGATGCAAAACTCCATTTGAATGCCAGACCGGGACGATACTTGATCGGAAGCGTCGGCCGGCTTTCTCCCGAAAAGTGCTTTCTAGAGCTTATAGAAACAGTGAATAAGCTTCAAAAAAGTGGCGTCGCCGTCGATCTTTGGATTGCAGGCGACGGTCCGCAATGGAGCGTTCTCGAAGAGAAGATCAATGCACTCGACTGCAAGGATTCGATTCGATTGCTCGGACAAATAAGCGATCCTCGAGATTTCTATCAAGCGATGGACCTTTTTGTGCTCAACAGTATTCGCGAAGGGCTCCCCAACGTTATTCTCGAAGCGATGGCGATGGAGACGCCGGTAATCGCGACGCGTATCGCCGGTATTCCTTCGCTCATTCAATCTGGAGTTACCGGCCAGCTCGTTGAACCAAGCGACCAGCGAGGTCTCGAACTCGCGATTCGCTCTTCGATAGATGACTCAGCTCGCCAGCAACGTTTTGCCAAGAACGCGCGATCGCTGATTGAGTCGCAGTTTTCGTTCGAAGTACGTATGAAAAAGATTGCGGCAATTTATGATCAATTACTTCGTCGTATGACAAAGTGAATTCATGCCGCAACGCAGTTTCTGAATGACACAGATATCTAAGCCACGGACGGTTCGATGGATTCTTGCTGTGTCGGCGCTGACATCCTTGCTGATGTTGGTCTACGCATCGATCGTTCCCCTTGAATACGCGCCGATGGACCGGGAAGTTGCTTGGACAAGATTCAAGAACATTCCATGGCTTAATCTTTCGATCGAACGGCGTGCAGACTGGGTAGCCAATGCATTGGTCGTCATTCCATCGGGCTTTCTTGTGATGGGGGCAATCGATTGGGGGCGAAAATCACGTCTCCGTGCATTTTTGATGCTGCCGGTGGTGGTCATCGCATTATCAGCCATTGTCGTCGGAATCGAGTTTCTTCAGCACTGGTTCCCACGACGAACGATTTCGCAAAACGACATCGCTGCAGGAATGATCGGTGCTGGTCTGGGATCTCTTCTGTGGTTGCTCGTCGGACGACTGGTAGGTCGTTCCATCGAGCAATTCATGGCACTGCCCTCCGGCGGACCACGGATTTGTTGGCTTGTCGTTGCCTACGGCATCGGATTGCTTGTTTACTCGGCGTTGCCATTCGATATGATTCTCAGCGCATCGGAGTGGCAAGAAAAATATCAAGCGGGTCGCTTGACCGCAGTCCCATTGAGCGATTTAACTTGGTCGCTTAAGTCGTTGCTTTCTGTCGCGTTGGTCGTTGTTCGAATGATCCCGATCGGGTTCGCGGCGCGATTGTCGTTTTCCACCCGCAATGCTTATTGGCTGATCGGTGCCGTCGCCACGCTCTTGGAACTCGTCCAAGTTCCTGTGTTCTCGCGATTCGCGTCCACAACCGACGTGATGTTTGGCATGCTAGGTGGTGCAATCGGATGCTGGCTCGTCGCCTTTATTCCATGGTTATTGCGTCTCGCCAAGCTGCAGTCGGTTTGGGTGTTGGTAGCAGGCGGTTGGAGCGTTCTGATCATCGTCGCGTTCGTTGGCAAGTTTGATCGCCTCGCAACAACCGCCGAAGTTCGCGAACGGTTCTTTGGGCTATGGACACCGCCCTTCGTGCGATACTATTTCACCAGCGAATTCTCGGCGGGTGCCAATCTGTTGGGAAAGATGATCGTGTTTGCCGTGTTGGGATTTCTCCTGAACGCTGGTATCCAGGCGCCGGGAAAGTGCCGAATGCGTTGGTTGTGCTGGATTCTAGCTTCGCTTTGGGTAATTGTTTTGGGTTCGATGGTCGAATTGCTACAGGTATTTTTGCTTCCGTTTATCGCCGATGCGAATGACGTGTTGACATATATAGTGGGGGCCATGGCAGGGGCGACGCTTTACCCGCTTTTGTTTCAAAATAGACGCGAGTTGCGATGAGATTTTTGTTTGTCAAATCGCGCCTTGCATGGCCTCGATCGAGCGGCCACGATGTCCATACATTCGGCATGATGAAAGCCCTGACGGGACTCGGGCATGAAGTGGGGTTGCTAACACGCGATTCGACGACCGCAGAGTCGATCGCCGGTGCAAACGTCCATTTTTGCAAGACGTTTTCCGAACTCCCGACATCTCGAATGGAGCTTCATATGACAAGGCTCCAGCGACGGTTCGCAAGCTATTGGGGAATTGACGACAAACATATCGGTCAGACCGCTGCCTTGGCCAGCGAATGGAAAGCCGATGCAGTCGTGGTGGTGGGGCTCGAAGTTTTGCCCTATCTCGCTGCTGTTCCTCAGAGCAAACGAATATGGTATGCCGCAGATGAGTGGGTTCTCCATCATCTTTCCCAAGTCTTTATTCGAACCCCAAGCACCTGGCATCATGCTCGGGCGGCCCTTATCAAGGGACTGTACGAGCGAGCGTTTGCGTCTCGAGTGGATCGTGTTTGGGTCGTTTCGGAACGCGACGCCAGAGCAATTCGATGGGTCATGCGAACACAATCGGTCGATCTCATCGTCAACGGTGTCGATGCCGAGCACTTCGCTCCCAAGGCTGTCCAGACTAAGCCTTTTAGCTGCGTATTCTGGGGACGATTGGATTTCGGTCCGAATGTTGACGCGATTCGTTGGTTCGCCAAAAACGTCTGGCCAACGATACGAAATCGCTTTCCTCAAGCTTCCTTTACGGTGTATGGATTTAATCCAACGGAAGAAGTCGATGAGCTTGCTCGGCAGGGCGACTTTCAAGTTATCCCCAATCTACCGGATATTCGCGATGAAGTATCCCGGCACGAAATCGTCGTCCTTCCCTTCGTCAGTGGTGCGGGAATCAAGAACAAGTTTTTGGAAGCAGCTGCGATGGGCAAACCAATCGTGGTATCACCCAGCGCGATAAAAGGTGTTCCGTTTACTGAAAAAGCCCCGTGCAAGATCGTATCGACCTCCGACCAATGGTTGGAAGTATTAACGGCTCTCTGGCAGGACGAGGCCCGGCGCAGGGAACTGGGCGATCAATCTCGACGTTGGGCTACTCAACATGCGACATGGAATGCTGCCGCTTGCGAAGCGATCAAAGGCCTAACGTCCTAGCGCTCTGTCTAATGTATGGATTGGCGTCGACAGGGATCGGCGCGCAGAAGTCCCGCTGGCATCGACGACGGAACAGATTATGAAAACGGAAGCTTGGAACGGAGGCCGTACAGCTTTTCGAGCGATCGCGATCGTTTCCTGGATTGGCTCGGTCGGAGTTTCCTATTTAACGCCCGACTTTTTTGGGCCGCTTCTGTTGCTGAGTATCGTCGTAGGCCTAACATCCTTCGCGATGCCCAATCTATTCTTCGGGCTGTTTCCGCTTGCTTTGGTCTTTGGAGACAGCTATCTCACCACGGGCAATCTCGTCGTCCAAGCAACGGATTCGCTCGTGCTTGCAATGGCTGGGAG
>JANPLJ010000644.1:0-2755 GCA_031426475.1 Pirellulaceae bacterium
AAGGGGAAGAAGATCGCCTGTCAGCAAGGTGGACCTCACGTTGGCCTGCTTTACGATTCTTTGTCTGCTGCCCAACTCAGCAAAAACGAAGTGGAAATCGTTTGGACAAAGGACATTACTGGCGCGGCGGGGCCAGCCGAAGCATTTCGCAAAGATAAAACGATCGATGCGTGCTGTGTCATTACGCCTGATATGATCGGATTGAGCGGTGGAATGAGTGACGTCGGCAGTGGAGCAGAGGGGACGGTCGAAGGGGCCCATGTCGTCAACAGTACACAGCAAATGAGTCGTTCGATTGCTGACGTCTATGCCGTACGTCGAGATTGGTACGACAAGAATAAGCCTTGGGTTGAAAAATTCGTCGCTGGCTATCTCAAAGGTACCGAGCAATTGGTTGGAATGCGAAAGAAATTCGAGGACACCAAGAAGATGCCACCCGATTACCAACAGATTCTAACGCTCAGTCAAAAAACATTCGGCAAAGAATTTCTTCCTACCCTGGATATCGATGCACATGGACTGTTGCTCGACTGCTCATTCGTTGGCTTGCCTGGTCAGATCGCCTTTTTTAAAGACCAAGGGAACTTAAGTGGATTTGCCGCCAAGATGAAAGAGTCATTGGACTTGGCTAAGACGTGGGGGTATGCAAGCGAGCGGTTTGGCTTTGACCCGAGTGACCTGGACTATAAATCAGTCGCGAAGGTGGCCGGCATTGAATATGCGGAACCGAAAAACACGGAACGATTCGCACCGGCAGGGGAATCGGTCGATAATTTTTCGGGAGACACACTCGATGCGAATACCATCGTTAGTTTTACTATTTCTTTTGAGCCTAACCAACAGGAATTTTCTATCGATCGATACGGCGCCGAATTCGCAAGAGCACTGAAGGCGGCCAGTACGTTCGGAAACGCTCGTGTTGTTATCCGCGGCCATTCGGATCCGACCCTGACCCTGAGGCATTTTGTGGAGTCGGGGATCGGTAAAGGCATTTTGCAACGCAATGGTGCGAACGGTAACTTTCGATATTTCTACCAAGGAAAGCCGCTCGACGTTGAAAACATTCCAGCCATCATCGAATTGATAAAAGTAGGAGCTTTTGGTGGAGGTAAAAATGATCCGGCGGTAACGATGCAAGTGGCACTGAACTTATCCAAAGCACGCGCGGATGCCGTTCGAGATGCACTGACCGAGTATGCCAAGCAGACGAAAGCCAACTTAGATCTTTCTCAGATTGCACCGGTCGGGGCTGGTATCGTCGAACCCGTAATCGCAAAACCGAAGAGCATCGAAGAAGCCAAAGAGAACATGCGCGTCGAATTCCGAATCGTCAAAGTCGACGCCGAAGCCCTCGCACCAAGTGACTTCAGCTTCTAGTGCTACTGAACGACTTCTTCAAGCCTTGCCGAGTAATCCATGATGCTGCCAGCGCCGCTGAAGCCGACGATGGTTTTGTCCCAGGTTAGTTTCTTCGAGATGAGTCGTCCGGCGTCGAGATCGAATCGAATCGTTCCGTTGCTCATCTGTTGCACGGCCTGCGCTTCGACTTCCGGTTCGGTAAGCGGTGTAAGCAGTTCCGATCGAATCGAGATCACGGCGACACCCGCACTGACTTTTTCCAGTGTGTAGAGTTCACGAACTTTGACGGACTTTGGCGTTCCATCGGTTCGACGGACTCGGATTTCTCGCGGCGTTTCCCATTGAGTACCGACCTCGATTTCCTCTTCGGGCAGTGGAATCGTAATGTCGCCCATGCCAAGATTGGAGCCGGTGGCTTCATCGCTGCGCTCGACGACTTGGCCGAACGAATTGATCGTGATCGTTGCGATCGGTTTGCCTATCGTTTCAGCGACTTTCTGGAAAATTGCGATCGGCTCCTTGTCGGTTTCCGAGTTGTATCGAAGTTCTTCACCGTCGCCGATTTGCTGCGACATTTCCACGAAATCGACTTGATGAACAAACGTCATATCGCCATTCTTAGCGACATCGCTTACAAACCAAACCTTTCGACTTAACGTTCGTGACTGACTCGATTGAGCAACGTCGTTGATCTTCGTATTCGTTTTGGCTAGGTGCGTAACTTCGCTCGCGATCTTCATGTTTGGAGTCATTCGGTAGCGAAGCTTGTATCGATTCGTGTCGGTGGGTTCCTTCGAATCAGAAGACTTCGATTTCGAAACCAAAGTTGTTTTGGATTTGCTTTCTGCAGCTTTGTTCGAGTTGTCATCTGACGTTGGACGCGTGGCAGGAGTTGGCGCTTTCGTCGCAACTTGGCTACCACCCGTTTGCGTTGCTTGTTTTGCAGAAGTTGGGGCGGCTGGCAATCGAGGAGTTGGTTGGGATCGCTCGATGCTCCCGCCACGCTTTGCGGGGGTCGGAGACTGAGCGAATAATGACGAAACCAATAGAATCGCGATCGCTGCAATGAACGAAGGGAATCGAAATAAGCGTGGAAAATTCATCGGTCGGGTCTCCATACCCAAAGAATGTTGAAATACTTATCAGTCCCAACGTTACTCGATTGTCAACCACGGTGTCCAGAGAGGTTGGGCAAGCCTCCAGTGCATTGTCACTTAGATAAACGGAGTTTGGGTGGGCTGAAAGCGCCTGTAACCGCAAGAGCCTGAAGCGTAAGCGAAGGACTGCTTGAATCGCTTCTTCGTGACAAATCATTGGTGATTGCCATGCTTGCACTCGTCGCTAACTCGTCGCTAACGCTTCCGGCTCTTGTTGTCGGAGGACAACAGCATCCTCG
>JANPLJ010000645.1:0-4669 GCA_031426475.1 Pirellulaceae bacterium
GCAATTGAATCCGAAAACGTTGACGAAGCAGGCCCATCCAAGATCAAAATGGTCGGGACCGTGGAACGGCTTTCTAAATCAAATAGCAGGTCCACAACGGCTTCACCGACCGGCTGCGGTGCACCGATCAAGGGGGCAACGTGAGGAGCAAGGCTTGGTCCTGCGTTGACTTCGATGATACAGCCGCGCTGCTCGCCAAGCGGTTTCGAAATATCGCTGGCCACCAAATCCATGCCTGCGATATCCAAACCGATGGCTTTTGCCGCCAACACGGCGACCTGACAGGTCGACGGATGGACAGTCGATGTACAGTCTTCGATAAGATCTCCAACATGGCGGATCAAGACTTTTTGATTTGGAGCGGGGATCGAATCAAAAGTCATGCCTTGCTTCTCGAGGACAATGGCTGCTGACTCATTGAGGTTCACAATATCCAAAAGATCGGTGTAGTTTTCGCCTCGACGAGGATCTCGATTCAGCTCATCAACCAATTCAATAATGCTTCGAATTCCATCACCGTAGACATACTCGCGTTGTCCTCGAGCTGCAGCGACCAACTTGCCGCCGATTACCAGCAGTCGATGGTGGTCGCCGACGATATATTGCTCAACCAGCACATCCGAGGTCGTGCCAGCTTCACAAGCCCAATCATACGCAGTCAAAACCGATTCGCGATCACCTAAATCGAGTGAAACTCCGGTCGCGTGGTTGCCGTTGCGAGGCTTCACGGCGACCGGCAGGCCTATTTCTTGTGCAGCACGCCACGCGTCGTCGCGATCCGAAACCGATCTGCCTTTGGGTACATTAACACCGACGGCTGCCAACATCGATCGCGTAAGCTGTTTATCGCTAGCGATCGATTCGGCGATCGCCGACGTTGCGTCGGTTTCAGCTGTCCATATGCGTCGCTGGTATGCACCTTCTCCGAGTTGGACCAGGCTTCCTTGATTGAGGCGATAATAGGGTATGCCTCGGGCTGAGGCGGCTCGAAGGATGGCTAACGAACTCGGTCCCAAACGAATGTCGTCAGCGAGATCCAACAAACGTCGACGCTCGGGTGCCGCATCGAGTGGAGAGCCGACCGGAGTTGTCTCGCAAAGCCGAATTGCTGTATCCAAGCACTCTCGCAACAACGCTTCTTCCTCAAAGGCGAATGGAAGGACGAAAACTGCTCCGGATTGAGCCGCGGCCGGCGAGATCACTTTCGTCGAGACACCCGCCAATTGGTGGAGCTCGAGAACCATCTGTGCAAACTCTGTCAGCGATCGGTCGATCGATAGATCCGCTTCCAGATGTACTTCTAAAACCGGTGCGGTCGACCAGCGATTAGGCCCGAGAAAAACAACCGTTTTGAGGATCTTCATGAAGCAACGTTGGGCGGTATGCGGGGCGAGAGTGGATGATTTGGGCTAGCTAAAAACGAATCCACGGAGTCAAAAAACTCTCTCGGTAGGTCGTCCTGATCCGAAGCGTTTCCGAGTATAGTTCAATCCGCTGTTCCAACGCAATAAAACCTTGGTAGAAATGCGTCCCGCCCCGTATATTCCTCATCAACTCTCTACTCATTTCTTCAACGTAAGGTTTATACGTCGCACGTCCATCACAGATTTCCCCGGCATGTTGGTCGCTCGAAGCGTAAGCAGTCCGCGGCCTGAAGGCAATTGGATATTACCCAATGGGAGTGGTCGAAAATCCTTCATCTGCGATTCGCCGTCTGGGCGTGGCAGCGTATCTTGGTTGGTGTAGAGCGGAGGATCCCAGCCCGGTTCAACTTTGCCAATCAGCCGTTGCTCTTTGAAACTAAGTTCGATGTTCGAACCAGCGTCGGCGATCGGGCAGGTATAATCGATGGTCACATCATATTTCCCAGCGGTATGGACGTCGATATCCCACGTCATCGACCCTTCAGTAGACTTCCAGTTGACGAAGTATGAGCAGTTCGGCGCGCCGCTACTGCGCTGAACTCCATCATGAGGGACACCATCTCTAGCAGGAAGCTGGGTCCATGGAAACTCCGTATAACCAACCGGAAAAGCCCGATCGTCAGGGATGACTTTTTTGGCAGCCGCTTTCTTGTTCTTGCCCTTGGCGTTATCCGGATCAGCGGCCGACGAAATACCAAGGACCTCTTGACTCCATGCGGCTACTGCTTTGGTAAGCTCTGTTACAACGGCCGGTTGCTCGGATTGAATATCTTTCTTCTGACCAGGATCTGCAAGCATATCGAAGAGTGCTCCGTTGGCATCCAACCGATACTTCGGAGTTCGAACGCTGATCGAACCGTTTTGATGCGAGAAGATATTTCGTTCAGGCCACGCCATCTTCGCTCCTTTTACCAGCGGAGAGAGATCGAGTCCATCGAGCGGCTTATCGCCCACGCGTTGGACCCCTGCTAGTGATGTTAGGGTTGGAAGAAGATCGATTGCTCCGGTGATCTCGGTGACGTGAGTATTGCTTGGGATCTTGCCCGCCCAACTCATCATCAAAGGCGATCGGAGTCCACCTTCATCGGTTGAGCCTTTGCGGCCCTTCATTCCATCGTTCCATCTCCAGGTATTCGGCCCGTTATCAGAGAAGTAGACGACGATGGTATTTTCGCGGAGCTTGAGTTCATCAAGACGTTTCAAAACGCGTCCCACATTGCCGTCTTGATTTTCGAGCATAGCATGGGCACAACGAGTCTGTTCTGCACCCTCTTGACTAGGATCGGTTGCGGTTTGAGTCAGCGACTTGTCTTTGAAGTTTTTCCAGTTTTCTTCCGGCGCGGCCCAAGGGGAATGCGGCGTAGTGAACGGAACGTAGCAAAAGAACGGTCGCTGGCGATTCGCCTCGATAAACTCGATCGCGCGATTGGTACAAAGATCAACGATGTAACCTTTATCGCGAATCATCTGTCCGTTGTGTTCCAGCGGTGGATCAAAATACTCTCCCCAATGCCCCGACGTATGTCCGTAGTACTGTTGAAAGCCACGCGCCATCGGATGATACGGCCATTGGCTACCATTGTGCCATTTGCCGAAGGCACCGGTCGAGTAACCAGCTTTCTTAAAGGCATCGGCGATTGTTTTCTCGTCAACATCCAATCGCTCTTGGCCAGTCGAAACGCCTCGAACACCGCCCCGAGGATGATATCGGCCCGTCAGAAACTCGGCACGCGTCGGTGCGCATACGGAACAGACATAAAAGCGATCAAAGCGAGCACCGCTCAGTCCAATGGAATCGATGTTCGGCGTTTTCGCCATCTGGTTTCCATTGATTCCATAGTCTCCCCAGCCAGCGTCGTCGGCAAGAAATATCAACACGTTCGGAGGCAGTAAAGGAACTGCTGCAAAACCTTGGTTTGCGAACACGCTCGAGAAGACGTAAATTGCAAGGAAGACGAAACGAAATCGCGTCATGGTAGGCTCTTCGTGGGAGGGATCGGGAAAAGATAGCTTAGTCTGGTTCAATATCCTAGCATTTTCTGTTAGTCTCAACACGTCCTCGCATGTAGGGGAAGGGCGTGAGCCGTCCGGTTCTTCAAATGTTCCAAGAACCGGACGGCTCGCGCCATTCCGCTACGGATGTATTGCGTGTGATCGCTATTTTGAGACTCCTATTCAAGAAAAACCAGCGAAATGACCACTCATGACCCGTCCGAGCCTCTCAGCAAAAATGTGCATCTCTTGCGTTGGGTCAACAAGATTGCGGCACTTTGTAAGCCCGACCGCATTCATTGGGTCGATGGTTCGAAAACGGAATACGATCTTTTATGTGACGGGCTAGTCGAGGCTGGTACGTTTACTCGCTTGAATCAAAAGGACTGGCCGGGCTGCTTTTTGGCAAGGTCCGACTCGAGCGACGTCGCTCGAGTCGAAGATCGGACCTACATTTGCAGTCACGCGAAGGAAGGTGCTGGTCCAACGAATAACTGGGTGAATCCCTTTGATATGAAGAAGAAGCTGCGAGGGCTTTTCAACGGATGCATGCAAGGTCGAACGATGTACGTATTGGCCTTTAGCATGGGGCCACTCGATTCGCCGATGTCTCAGATCGGAGTTCAGTTGACCGATTCGGCGTACGCGGTCGTGAATATGCGAATCATGGCTCGGATCGGCCGCAAGGTCTTCAAGCTGATCGATGCATCAAAAAAGCGAGTTGTTCCCTGTTTGCATTCGGTCGGAGCTCCACTCAAACCAGGAGCCAAAGATGTGCCGTGGCCATGCAACAAAGAAAAGTACATCGTTCACTTCCCTGAGACTCGCGAGATATGGAGCTATGGTTCGGGGTACGGAGGCAATGCGCTGCTCGGGAAGAAATGCTTCGCGCTACGGATTGCTTCCGCGATGGCTCGCGATGAAGGCTGGATGGCCGAGCATATGTTGATTCTGGGTGTCGAGAACCCCGAAGGCGAGAAAACGTATGTCGCTGCTGCATTCCCCAGCGCGTGCGGCAAGACCAACTTCGCGATGCTCATTCCTCCCAAGCACTTTTCAGACCAAGGTTGGAAAGTCTGGACAGTCGGTGACGATATCGCATGGATTAAGCCAGGCGAAGATGGTCGACTGTATGCGATCAATCCAGAAGCTGGCTTCTTTGGTGTCGCGCCCGGAACTGGACATAAGACCAATCCGAATGCGATGGCAGCGCTTTCGAAGAATACGATCTTCACGAATGTCGCCTTGACACC
>JANPLJ010000646.1:0-4037 GCA_031426475.1 Pirellulaceae bacterium
GAGGAAATTCTGCAACTGTTTGATCGCCTCAATAAAGAGGGCCGAACGATCATTTTAGTGACCCACGAAGATGAAGTCTCCAAACGAGCTAAACGTGTAGTTCGTTTGAAGGATGGCTTGGTCCAATGGGATAAACAAAATTCGCAAGCAAGCCGCGAAGAGGCCGCTCGACACGCCATCGAAAATCTGCCCGTAGAAGTATAAGACCATGATTTGGCTACGTACAATACAACTTTCCATCAAGAACCTCGGATTGCATCCACTGCGATCATTGCTAACAGTCCTGGGGATCTTGATCGGTATTGCCAGCGTGATTTGGGCATTGGCAATTACCAAGGGAATGGGTGACGAAGCTCGCAAGCAGGTTGAGAGCCTAGGCGCAGATACGATCATCGTTCGTAGTATTAAGCCACCGCCAGAAAAATTAAGCACTCAAGGGATAACCCCCTATGGATTGAGTCGCGAAGAGTTCGATATGTTGGTGCGAACGATCACGACGATCAAAAGCGCAATCCCCATCCGAGAAGTTCGACGCAAGTTCCAATTTGAGTCTCGGTCGGTCGATGGTCGGCTGGTTGGATGCACGCCTGAGTATGCTGACGTCAACAAACTCGACATTGCGAGTGGGCACTTTATCACGGAAGCCGAGGGCTTCAATCGAGATACTTCGTGCGTCCTGGCATACAAAGTCGCCGAAAAACTCTTTCCCGTACAAGACCCTATCGGAAAACGTGTCTACTTGCCCGAAAGTACCGACTTTTTTACCGTTGTAGGAGTACTGCAGCCCAAGACGGCTTCGGCCGCTATCGGTGGATCGCTTTCGGCACAAGACTATTCAGCAGATATCTATATCCCGATCAGTACACTCCAGCAGCGCGTCGGTGATACGATTCGTCGTCAAACAGGTTCCTCTTTTGAGTATGAAACGCTGGAACTCAATCAAATCACCCTGCGAGTTGCGAGTGTTTCGGATGTAAAGCGAACTGCGGCTTTGATCGAAGATGCCCTCGCCAGTCATAACAAGATGGAAGACATCTCGATTTCAGTACCTCTTGAACTGCTCGAACAAGCCAGGACCCAGCAAGTGATGTACATGGTCCTGGGGCTTTTTATCGCCGCGATTTCGCTCGGAGTCGGTGGAATCGGAATTATGAATATCATGCTCGCGACCGTAACAGAACGAACTCGAGAGATTGGTATTCGTCGCGCTTTAGGGGCGAAACGCAGTGATATCGTGCGTCAGTTCTTAATCGAGACAAGTGTTTTGAGTATCTTCGGGGGGCTTTCCGGAATCTTGGTTGGATTTCTTTGTGGACCAACGATCAATATCATCCGTGCTTTCGCCGAGTGGTATGCACCCAAAACGATCGCTCAACTTCCAGAGGTCATTCGCGAAGTCCAACCGCAGATTCTCTTCGAGTCGATTCCGATCGCTTTCTACATATCGCTCATGGTCGGCATCCTGTTCGGTATCTATCCAGCGATGCGAGCCGCAAAGATGAGCCCCATCGAAGCCCTTCGTCACGAGTAACTCCGCTCTCTAGTCCGAGCGGGACCAATCGATTCTCAGAACATGAGGCCCGAAGCCGCGCGGGATTTTCTTCCAACCCACGACGTAGGCACGGCTCTGATTATCGATCGTATTGCTCCCATAGATTAGTAAGTTCTCGCGATCGATGAGCGATTTGCTATCGGGATCCAGCTCCATCGAAATCGATATCCTCTTCTTTAGGTCGTACTTGATCCACTCATATGGGCCGCCAGTTTGATTCGTAAAACCAAATACCATGTCGCTGCCCGTCGGGCAAAACAAGGATGCGCAGTATGCTCTTCCCGCTGGATGCATCCAGCCCAGTCGATCTAGCTGGCTGGGTATTTCATTCTCAGACGGTGTCAACAACCAAAGTGCTCCCGTGTGCGTTAGAAAAGCGATCTGGCCGTTTGCAAGAGTGCAGTAACCAGTGACTCCATGCGATTCGGTGTCACCTGTCGGTTCATAATCAGCGAGCGGCCATTCGCCTACCTCAGCGAGTTCGGTATTCCATTCCACTAGTGAGCTTCGAACGCGAACTCCGTTGATTTCAGAAATCCCGTCACCCGCTTCATCGGCTGCGGCCGGACGAACTCGAACAACGTACGCGTGCTCTCGTTGATCGACCAGCAGGTTTCGCGAAATGTGACCTCGGTAGCTCCCGACGCGTATCGACTTTGTAGTACCATCCCGCGTGTCAAATCGATACAGCATGTGTCCAAAATATCCGAGGGCATACGCGTAGCGACCGTTGGTTGCGAGCGCAATCAGTGCTTCAGGGGTAGAAAGCAACGATTCCCACTTGTCCGTCTTAGGATCGATTCTTAGAAGACGTCCGCCAAATTTAGGATTTCTGCTACCGTCACCAAGTTCATCCTGTTCGTCCTGGCTACTGAAATAGAGTTTACCGTCGCTCGCCTGGCAAATCTTGCTATGAATCTTGACTTGGGTCTCGGGAGATTCCTTGGTCGTCCGCACTCCAAGTTCATCGAGTTTTCCGTTGACATCGCCGAGACTCACGATGGTGTCTGTAGTAGTATCAAGTCGCAACAAATAGGCGGATGGGTTGTCGATACCATACGACGAGACGCCAAAATAGATCCTGCCAAGATGATCACGTCCTGTGGAACCCCAAATCGAGTGCGCACCAGGACGATCCGGCAACTCGACTTCGCTCAGTCGAGGCGGTTTTAGAAACCGCTCCAAGTCTATCTCAAAATGAGTTCCGAGACGGTGCTCTGGACGATCGTATGAGAATAACGCTGCTTTTCTAGGATTGCTTTGACTGCCGGAATGATCCGAGTTCTTATGGCTTATTGAATCGGAATTGCATCCTAGCGGAAGCAGCAAGGTCAGGAATACGAGCGGCGTCGAGAGCTTTATTTGGCTGTACATCAAATCTCCGCCTAAATCTTCGAAACTTCCTTTTTCCGGCCCGACTCCAGAGAGTGACGAGTCCTTCATCAATGCCAAGAGCCATTCGATTGCTTCGACGGTCACACACCCAACTCTCTAACCAAGACAAGAAAATCCAAGCGGTTCGAATTCGCACTTGGTACAATGTGATCGTAATTCAGATAGGCTTCGTTGTCGGTAGTGGAAAGCATGATGAAGTACTTTACCATAAGCATAGTCTTTCTCGCGATTCTACTTTCGGAATTCGATGCTTGTCAAATTGCGGCACAGGAAACGACTCTCGACTCAAGCGGCCAATGGCTCGACGCCGTGAGACTGCTCGACAGCCAATCGACTGAAGAGACAAAGCGAGGCGAAGCGAGGCTCAGGCAGGAGCTTGCGAAGAGCGAAACGCCCGTCGAGGCCGCTTGGGCGCTCGCCTTATTCTGTGTCAAGCGAGGCGATCTGAATGCACTCGATCGAGTTATCAAAGCGATCGGCCCACGGTATCCGAATCAGCCGATGCCAGTCGTCATTGCAATCGAGCGACTGAAGCTGTCGGTTGCACTTTTCCATAACGACGCTTTGGCCGCCGAAGCTTCCATAAAAAAGATCACCAACGCGGCTAAGAATACAACGGTGCCCAAAGAGGACCGCCAACTCAACGCCACAAGCATAGGCGCAATTGTTGGAATGTTGGAATCGGAAGCCGCTCAGTCTCCGATCGCGTTGGAGACGCTGAATCAAGTCAAGGAAACTATAGCAGCGATCCAGAAAGATGACATCGGCGTTCAGTTTGATCTAGCTTACAATTCATCGAAAACAAAAGCAGACCTGTTGACGAACAAGCTACTGGCGCTCGAAGCCGCCGGAATCGATTCGATCAAGGCTGAACTTCAGCAGCAGACGAACGAGCGAGAGACGCAAGAAAGCATGCTCGAAGACGCCGAAGAAATGTTGAGGCTTGCCAAGCAGAACGCCGACGAACAGACGAAAGCAAATCGTGTTTCGATCAAAAAACTCCAAGCCAATGTTGCGAAGCTCGAACAAAACTGGAAAGTCCCGACGGCAGGACATCCCGGGCCCGAAAAACCCGCCCCTGAGAAACCTG
>JANPLJ010000647.1:0-13682 GCA_031426475.1 Pirellulaceae bacterium
TCGACATTCCGTTCGCCATTCCTCCTGGTCCGCCTGCGCCGCAAGGCATCCCGTCGGGACCGCACATACCAGGACCGTAGCCGGATCTAGCGACACCAAAAACACTGGGCCCTGACATTTCAACGTCTTTGTTGCCGAGGCGAAGGATCGCCAAGATGGCTCCGCGACGGTCGGCTTCGATTATCGGATCGAGACCTGGTTCGAGTTTGGTGCTGACCAGTGTATCGATGCCGGCGAGCGCGTCACCTTGGAACTCAGGATCAGGAAGGTAGATGACCTTGGTCACAAAGTTGCTCGACAAGGCTTGTTCGAAGTCTTCTTCACTGAATTGAATAGGGACCGCATTATGTGCCAAGTAAGCTGAAGTACGCGGAGTCGCCATCGCGATTTCCAACGTTGGGTATAGTTCAACACCAGAACGTCCTTCGATGTTAGTAAGTTTCATTCGATAGATCCCACCCTGCGGAAACTCGAGTCGTCCTGGGACAACTAGCGGATCGCTGGTGAAAGTGTTATCGCCAACCACGTCGTACAGGATCTGCATCGACTCGGGTTGATTAAAAAGGACTTGTACTTTGGGAGTCGACATCGACATCCCTCCCATGCCCGGAACCGGAATGGTTTCGGGGGTCAGGACGCCTGGACCGGGCCCTCCGACCATCGGGCCAGGTTCGGCTAATCGCTGGGCGGGAGGCATGTTGTGCCGGATCCCGAATTCGCCCGCTTGGCCAATGGGTTGGACATAAATGACCGAGCCCAATGCGGCCATGACTCCGAGATATTTTCGCATTCTCATTCCGTTTCCTCGATAATCGGGGTTTGAAAAGGTTGCAGACGCCCTTTCCAAATCTCCACATGGGAATCTTTGGGTCATTTCTGCCTGGACGCGGGATCGGCGAAAAATTTACAATCCGCATGGATTGATACCGAGCTCAGCGTCTCATGAGTCATTTGTCGGACAATCAGGACCTGAATCTTTGATAAAACCGGTATAACCGTTCCATGACTTACGTTTTCAACAGGCTCCCTATTTTCGCTAGACGCTTCATTTGGCCCCTTTTGTTGTTGATTGGTACGGGGTATCAAGGAGCGCAGGCCCAAGAAGAATCGAAAGCGGGGGGCCAGCAAGCATCGATTGACCCGAATCAAATGGTCTTACAGGCAGTGCATCAAGCGGTTTGGGGGCCGTCGTTCAGTTGTCGGATTCGCCAGCATTCCGCTGCCAGCGATCATCAAGTAGAGGCGGAAGGTCAGTATTGGCAACTGGGGCAGGGGGCAGGGCAGCTGAAAATGATGCTAGCATTAAAGCCCGATAAGTCGGCTGTTGCAACGAATTGGCTTCAGGTGAGCGATGGACGATTGCTTTGGACCAGTATCGGCGGCGAACCGCCACGACGGGTTTACTTAGATCGAGTTCGTCAGGCGTTAGGAAACATCGTTCGTGATCCAAACCAGCAACGGGAGGCGGCGCTCTACTTAGCGATCGGGGGCCATGCCGAAATGTTGCGTTGCCTCTATTATCGATATCGTTGGTTTAAGGTCTGGGCCGGAACCGACGATCATGGTCGAGACGTATGGCAGTTGGTTGGTACGTTGCGAACCGAAATGCCAAGACCGTGCTCGTATACAAGAGTAGATAGTCAGCTTGTGATGGCGTCACCAGCCCCCGAAGTTCCGACCGATGTTCGATTAACGTTGGGACGCGACGAAAAATCGCTTCTATTTCCTCACAGAATTGAATACTATCGTCGAGAGAAGCGAGAAGGCGGACTGCAGGGGAAGCTCGTTCGTGTTTCGACCATTGAACGGGATGAAGTCGTTTCGCCTATATCCGTATCGCCAGATTTTTTCCATTTCCAGGTTCCCGACGAGGCTGACCAGATCGATGACGAGACGACCGACTATATGCCGCCCACTGCTCAGGCCGATGCCGGTAACGCAATTCGCCGATAGTGCTTTGTATAAAAGAGCGTCGTTCAGTTTAGGAATTCGAGTTTCCGATCGTAGCCGAAGTTGTCAGACTTCGGACGAGGTGCTGTGGAACAAGTGCTATCTTGCTTGATACATCCACATCTCGCACGTTCGCTCTGACGGTTGCTTATGATGGTACGCGATACGCTGGTTGGCAAAATCAGTTGAACGCGATTTCGATCCAGCAACGCATGGAAGAAGCCGTCTTCGCAGCGTTCGGTCATCGCACGCCGGTTGTTGCCAGCGGACGAACGGATTCGGGGGTTCATGCACAGGGGCAAGTTGCAAGGCTCGCTATTCCGCAGTGGCGGCATGCTTCTGAAAAAATCATTCCAGCCATCAATCGACGTTTGCCGCGCGATATTGTCGTCCGCAACGTTCGAGCAGTTCGATCCGATTTTGATCCGGTGCGCAACGCGATTTCGAAGCGTTATCGATATACACTTCGAGTGGCTCCGTGTCCTGATCCTGTCCTCGGTCGATTTCATTGGTATCATCCAAGACCGCTAGATATTGCCGAGATGCAATCGGCAGCCAGCCATCTTGTCGGATGCCACGATTTTGTTGCGTTTCAAACTTTGGGATCACCGCGAAAGTCGACCGTTCGTACGATTCGCCACTTATCTGTGGAACCTCAAGCTGCGTTGGATGGTTTCGATATACTGATCGACGTGGAGGCCGATGGCTTTCTCTATAACATGGTCCGCAACATCGTCGGTTCGTTGGTTGATGTTGGAACAGGACGCTACGGCGCGAGATGGATCGACGACACGCTTCAATCAAAAGAACGGAGCAGGGCAGGGCAGACAGCACCGCCACAAGGGCTTTGTTTGATGCAAGTAAACTATCCCGATGGTTGCTTTTTAGAAACGTAATTTCCGATGCGGATCGCGCACATTATCACTCGAATGATCGTCGGCGGAGCGCAAGAGAATACGCTTTATAACTGCCTCGATCTCATTCGAGACTTTGGCGACGATGTGCTCTTAATCACGGGGCCAACCAGTGGTCCAGAGGGCCAACTGCTAGAGCAGGGCAGGGCGGATGGATTGCCTGTGCATACCATTGAATCGCTCCAGAGGCCACTGAACCCTTTACAGGATTATCGAGCTCTCGACGCTATCAAGAGTGTACTGAGAAAGTTTAAGCCCGAGGTGGTTCATACTCATAGCGCGAAAGCTGGTGTTCTTGGTCGCGCAGCGGCGTGGTCGCAGCATATTCCTGCGGTCATTCACACTGTTCACGGAGCTCCATTTCATCCGTACCAGTCAAGCTCAACTCGCACGCTCTATCAGGCATGCGAAAAATGGGCCGCTTCCCGTTGCCATCATATGATTTCGGTCGCCGATGCTATGACGGACTTGATGGTATCCGCTGGGGTTGCGCCTCGCGAAAAATTTACAACGATTTACTCGGGGATGGATGTTCAGCCGTTTTTGGAATGTGCGCAGTACCGCGTTGACATGCGTCGTCACCTGGGCTTTGGCGATGAACACATTGTGGTCGGTAAGATTGCGAGGCTCTTTGAATTGAAGGGGCACGAGTTTCTGATTGAGGCTGCCGCGGACGTTGTTCGAAAACAACCGAACGTCCGCTTTCTTTTGGTGGGCGATGGAGTGTTGCGAGCAACTCTTTCGCGTCAAATCGAGCGATTGGGGCTTTAGGGTTTCTTTAACTACACAGTATTGGTACCACCCGAGGAGATACCCCGATACCTCTCGGCGATGGATATGCTTGTGCAAACGTCGCTTCGCGAAGGCCTGGCCCGGACGCTGCCTCAAGCCCTGATTGCAGCCAAGCCGGTGGTCAGCTACGACATCGATGGAGCACGCGAGGTTTGCTTGAACGAGGAAACCGGTATTTTGCTGCCACCCAAGTCGATTCAACCGCTGGCCGAAGCGATGATTCGGTTGGCTAGCCAAACGAGACTCCGCGAAGAATGGGGCAGGGCGGGGCGGTCCAAGTTTTCCGAGAGATTTCGTCATCGTTTCATGACGGCCCGGGTGCGAGAAGTCTATGAGAGCGTTCTCGCGAAAAAATCGAGTTGATGTTAGACTAAAGCTGTATCCAGCTTTAGACTTTTGGGTTTCAATTCGTAGCCGATGTCGTAAGACTTCGAATGAATCGCACGAAACATCGCCTTTCGAGCTGCATCCGAATTCTGACGAATTCGGCTACCCTTATCCCTGACGCCATTCGATCCCTTCCGTTACACGCATTTTATGACAAAAGTTCGAGACTATCTTGGCCCTTATCGGCTTACGCGGTTGATCCGACTTGGCAGCACATGCCAAGTTTGGGAAGCCATGGACGAATCCAAGAACGTCCGGTACGCGTTGAAGGTTTTGCGACCAGAACAACGCGGTAACAGAGGCGAATTAGCATTTCTGAAGCACGAGTTCGATGTCGCGAATTCACTGAACCATCGAAACATTATCAAGATCATCGAATTCAATAAGACCACCGACACACCGTTCTTGGTTCTCGAGCTCTTTAGTGAACTCAATTTGAAACAAGCGATTCGACGCGGCCCGGAAATGATCGCGCATTTGCTCGATAAGATTTTGATTCAAACCGTCGAGTCGCTTTACTATTTTCATTCCAAGGGTTACGTCCATTGCGATATTAAACCCGACAATCTCTTGGTAAGCCGCGACGGCGAAGTCAAACTGATCGACTTTACGATAGCGATCAAAGCGACTTCGGGGCTTCGCAAGTTATTCAATATGGGAGCAAAGGTTCAAGGGACGCGCTCTTACATGTCGCCTGAGCAGATCCGGAATCAATCCCTGGATGCACGTGCCGACGTGTATTCCTTGGGTTGTGTGTTCTATGAACTGGTAACTGGAAAGCTTCCATTCACGGCGTCGAGTCCGAATGAGCTTCTTAGCCGACATCTTTCGACACCCATTCCATCGGCGCTTGTCAACAATGAAAATGTCTCTGTCGAGTTCAACGCGCTAATCAAAGAGATGATGGCTAAGGATGTCAAAGACCGTTGCGACATGTATAAGGTTTTAAAACAACTACGGAGTATCAAGATCTTCAAGAAGCCACCGCGTATTCCTGACGTTTCCTTCTACGATGATTTCGTCGGCGGTGGCCGAATCGAAGCTCGCTCGTAATAACCTATTTCGAAACACACCATGAACGCTACTCCAACCGGTCTTGAATTTGAGTCGCCTATTCTCGCTATCGAAGCGGAATTGCGAACGCTATTGCAATCGAACCAAAGCGATGAATCGACCGAGGAGCGAGTTCGTCAGTTGCGTCGCCAATGGGCAGAGACGACACGGACGGTTTATGGTCAGTTGAATCCATGGCAAGTCGTGCAAGTCTCGCGACATAAAGATCGTCCGTATACTCGCGACTATCTCAACCTTGCTTTTGATGAGTTTGTGGAGCTACACGGGGACAAATTCTTCGGTGATGATCGCGCGATGTTGACCGGGTTCGCAAAGCTCGATCGACACAAGGTGATGGTGGTCGGGCATCAGAAAGGTCGAACCTATAAGGAGCGATCTGCGTGTCATTTTGGATGCGCGCATCCCGAAGGATACCGCAAGGCGATGAATAAAATGCGGTTGGCGGAAAAGTATGGGTTGCCGATCATCTGTTTCATCGACACGCCGGGTGCGTTTCCAGGAATCGGAGCTGAGGAGCGCGGGCAATCGCAGGTGATCGCCGAAAGCATGTTCTTGATGAGTCAGTTAAAGACTCCGATTATCTGTGTCGTGATCGGCGAAGGTGGATCTGGAGGGGCGCTGGGAATCGGTGTCGGCGATCGAATTGCGATGCTCCAATATGCCTACTACAGCGTCATCAGCCCTGAGGGGTGTGCCGGCATTCTTTGGAAGAGCCACCAGTTCGCCCCCAAAGCCGCCGAAGCGCTCCGGTTCACTTCCAAGCACCTGGCCCACCTCGGGATCGTCGACGACGTGATCGAAGAGCCGCTAGGCGGCGCGCATCGAGATCACCAGCAGATGGCGGCGCGCCTGAAAAAATATCTCCTCCGGATGCTCGGTCAGCTGATGGCTCAACCTCGAGATCAGCTTCCTGCGCTGCGATACGACAAATTCCGGAAGATGGGCGTCTACCTGGAACAGCTCGCCGACGGAAGCCAACGGACGGTCGGCACTCCAATCACCGCGGACATGGTCTAGTCACGACTGCAAGCAGACCAACGTAAATACCCAAAAACCCCGCGAAACAACGTCCGATAATGTTTCTTATGTTCGGTTTGAGGTAGGTTTTTCTCAGGGATTATTGAGGTTTTTCAAAGATGCCCCCGTTCTCCAGCTTTATCTTCAAGCGAGCTTCTTCAAGCGGACCGACGTCGCCGAAGTCGTCAGGCTTCGGATGAATCACCGTCGATATCGAGGGTCCGAATTCGGACGAACCGCTACCGTCTCGTCTCGACTCCGATCGAGCAAAACCCGATCGAGCAAAACCGAGTTCAGCGAATCGACGGAAGGATGTCGTTGATCGAGTTTCCCGGCCATGTGCCGCTGGGGTTGGGCGTCGTGACCGGAGTCCCTGGAAGCGGAATTTGCCAGCCGCTATTTCCGAGGTTGTCCGGAAGGGCGGGTGCAGGCTCCCTGCCCTTGCGTCCAAATCCGAACCATCCCCCCTGCTCTTGCCCCACGCCGTTCGGAAACGATCTGCCTGGATTGGTCGCACCGAAGGTCGAGCCGTTACGCTGTTCAAGCCGTTGTTCGACGCGTTCCAAATACGGTCGCACGATCTGTTCGACTTCCTTGGGCCAGACGATTCCGTTGGTCGCGGAGAGGATCTGGCTGATGTAGGAACCGCTTCGAGATTCAACGATCGTTTGTTGCTGGCGTGGTCCGAGCAGTGTTACGGCAAACATCGTGATCAACAGACAGTAAAGTACGCCTTTGCCCAGCCCCATCAGGGCACCCATGTGGCGATCAAAATCTCGCAATCTCATACTGTCGATGGCGCTGCTGAGCAGCCGAAAAACGACCCAAATGATGAAGGACGATCCCGCGTATAAAAGCAGCATTGCAAGGAAGCCGTTCCAGGGTTCTTGCGCGTGGATCAAAGTTGCGACATCGTTGCGGAACGTGTAGGCCACGAAATAACTCACGACAATCGATGCCAGTGACGCGATCTGCCATGCAAAGCCCTTGATCGCTCCCATGAAAGTCGCAATTCCCAATACTACCAGCATGATAATGTCGTAAGTCTGCATAGCTTATGTCGCATCCCTTCGAATGGCCTGATTCAGTTGTGCGATCGCCACTTGGATTCGAGTGGTATCGTTCGTTAGATATACAGAATGTCGACGTTTCATTTAAAGAGCAATCGCGAACTCGGTAGATCGACAATGCTAGCATTCGTCAACGACCTGAATTCAGAGCGAGGCAGGGGGCTACCAGACCAAAATGCCCTTGGTTCGATCGGCGAGGATCGGGTACTGTTTCGCTCTGAGGTTCAATGCCCATAAGTCCGTAATAAGTCATGGCTGATTTCAAGACACATATTACTGTCAGTTCCCTATGCGGCGCCGTGTATGGCTTTGCCGGTTTCCGCGCCGGTGTTCCGTGGGAGACCTGCGTGATCGCGGGCGGCCTATGTAGCGTCAGTGGCATGCTCCCAGATCTCGACAGCGATTCGGGTGTGCCGCTTCGCGAAGCGGTTGCTTTGTCATCCGCCATTGTTCCCATGTTGTTGGTCGAGCGCTTACAACGTATCGGTTGCACGCACGAAGTGATGGTGCTGTTGACGGGGCTCGTCTATGTGTTCATTCGTTTCGGCATTGCCGAGATTTTCCGACGCTATACCGTCCATCGAGGAATGTGGCACAGTATCCCGGCGGCAATGACATGTGGCATGATCGCATTCATGCTTTGCTCGTGCGAGAACATGTCGATTCGACTGTTCAAGACGTTCGCCGTCGTGATTGGGTTTATGTCGCACTTGATTCTCGATGAAATGTGGTCTGTCGATTTCAAACGCGGACGGTACTACTTCAAGAGCAGTTTTGGAACGGCGATTAAACTTTGGGGTAGAGAGCGGATCCCGAATCTTGTTGCCTACTCGATCATGTTCGTGTTTGCAATGCTCGTCTACAACGACGAGGGATTCATGAAACGCTTTGGCTATCAGCAAGTGGACGTGCCACACACGGCCATCCAAGTCTTTCAGGAACTTCTGACGGAAACACGCTCGTGGTTGAAGCGATAGAGCTGTAAGTCACGCCCTTCCGCTATACACGACGCTAGCGCATGCCGACATCCGTATCGAGAATGATAGTTACCGGTCCATCATTGACGATATGCACTTCCATGTCGGCTTGAAAAATCCCTGTTGAAACCGGGATGCTTTGTGCGCGAAGTTCATCGCAAAAGAACTCGTAAAGTTGTTTTGCCGTGTCGGGGGCCGCAGCATCGGTGAATCCAGGTCTTCTGCCACGATAGCAATCCGCATAGAGAGTGAACTGACTGACGACCAAGATTGCACCACCGACCTGAGCGACCGACAAGTTCATTTTGCCAGCGTCGTCCCCAAAGATTCGCAAACCTGCGATGCGGTCCGCGATATAAGATGCTTTTTTTGAATCGTCCCCCTGCCCTACCCCGAGGAGAACCATCAAGCCTTTCTCGATGGTGCCGACTGTTTTGTGATCGACAACGACATGGCTTGATTTGACTCTTTGAATGACAGCTCTCATCTGTGGCATCTTAATGCATAGAATATTTGTTCGCAAGAATTCGCTGCCTTCGCGAAACTGCCCTGCCCCGGCAATCGAGACGGTTTGTGTTATGATATGGAAGTCTCAATTTCTTCAGGATCTAGATTCAATGGCATTTGATTTTGTTTGCCCGTTCTGTCACTCGCGAATTCGTGTCGATGATCGCTTTGCTGGAAAGAGTGGTCCGTGCGCCGAATGTGGAAAACCTGTTACGATGCCCAACCGACGTGGAGATGCTGTGGGTCAATCAAACTCGGCGACTATTTCAACACGCTCTTCTGGCCGCTCCTCCAAAAAGACATGGCCAGCAAAGCTGTTGGGGGCTTTTTTTTCACTGATGTTAATCGGTTGTTTGGCGTTGTTCACGCTCATGGTATTCTTTCCGTCGGCTAAAAATGCGTTGGGGGTTCGGCAGCGGACTTTGGGGATGTCCAACGCGAAGCAGATCGCTGATGCATTGAATACTTATCGAAAGTCGTACGGCAGCTATCCCACGCCAACGGTTGTCGACGCCACTGGGAAACCGCTTTATTCGTGGCGAGTTTTGATCTTGCCGCAGTTAGGATACGAGCCGCTCTATAACAGTTACAGGCTCGATCAATCATGGGATAGTCCGACAAATCTCAGTCTCATGTCTCAAATGCCGCCTGTCTATACTTGTCCAGGCAATGTGAACGCGCTCGCCGTTTATGAGACAAATTTTGCTTTGATCGTTGGACCTGGTTCCTTGTTTCCTTCAGGTACATCCGTCGATCCCAACAAGATGCTCGACAAGCCATCAGAGACACTGCTAGTCGTAGAGACGACCGATGGTGCGTATAATTGGACTCAGCCAGGAGATATCGGTACAAGCAGTGGCATCGCGATAGGTACGCGCCCGATGGTTGATATCGGAGGCAATTATCCCGATTGTGTTATTGCGGCCACAGTCGATGGAAGTCCCGTTGCGATCAGGAATACGATACCGCGCGGATCGCTCGATGCGATTATTACGCCGAATGGCCAAGAGACAGTTGATTTTGTGACGTTGTGTTTGCCAAAATAGACCATGCCAGACCAAAACGAATTATCTCCGAACTCCTCATCGAACGAGGCGATCACCATCGCTATCGCAAGTTTCCAGTCCGGTACGATCACGCCTTTTGAATTGAGTGAGAGAATTCTTAAAGCGTCGATCACGTCAACGGGCTCGTTGACGCCAGATCTTGATCGACGTCGCCGTAGCGGCTTTTCCGAAGTCGTTTACGCTGAAGGTAAACCGATCGATGCGCTTTTGAATGTGATTGAATCGCTATTGCGCAATGAATGGTCGCAAAGGGATTCCGAGATTCTGGCAACTCGGGTGTCCGTCGAACAGGCTCGGGCCTGTTGTGACCAGTTCGCAAACGTTCGTTGGAATAGTCTCGCGAGAACATTGCGTATCGCACGTGAATGTCAGCCACTCGCTCCCGATACGGTTCAAGGCCAAGAAGATAGCTTGGTTGTGGTTGTCTCGGCAGGGACGACGGATGCTCCTGTTGCACAAGAAGCGATCGAAACGTTGGCGTGGATGCGTGTTCGATCGCTTTTGATTCAGGATATCGGTGTTGCCGGACCGTATCGAATATTCGCTCACCTCGATACTATTCGATCGGCATCCGCCTTGGTCGTCGTCGCTGGTATGGAAGGAGCATTGCCTAGCGTCGTTGCAGGACACGTAAGTGTTCCTGTGATCGCCGTGCCGACGAGCGTTGGATACGGCGCCAACCTGGGAGGCGTGGCAGCCCTGTTGAGTATGCTCAACAGTTGTGCCTCGAACGTCTCCGTTGTCAACATCGACGCCGGCTTCCGCGGCGGCTATCTGGCTGGCTTGATAGCACGTCGCCCAGTACGCTAAACCCCGACCAACCTGATTTGATTTGCATCATCGCTTCACTTGTTCGCTTTGCTCGCGTAGCACTTTGAGTGATGCCTGCGTTGCGGATGTTCCAAGTTGGCTTTTCGGAACCAACCAGTTATCGATTTGGGCAGACGTGAGAAGATTGTCCAAATGTTTCTCCATCGCCAAGCGTTGCTTCTTTTCAAGGATGTCTTTCGTCAGTTCGTCGCGAACGGCAGAAAGCTCGGCTACGACGGGGGTTGTTCTTCCTTGCGATCGCAATACAACGTACTGTCCGCCTGTCTCGATGATTCCTGACAGCTCACCCGGTTGCATTTTGAACGCGGCCTCTTCCAAGATTGGCTGGCCACTATGACGACGCAGTGGAGGGATCTTTCCAAAGTTGCTTCTCGAGCTCGGTTCAACCGAATATTGCGAAGCCAACTCGCCAAAGAATTGATCGGTCGGGTTGTCTCGAGCCATCTGCCAAACTTCTTGAGCCGTGCGTTGGTTGCTGCAGACGATCGCTAAGACTTCAGCTCGTGGACCATAGTTCGACTCGAAGCCCTTTTGAAGATCTTGTTCGTTCACCGTGACCTTTCCAGCGATCATTTTCTTGAGCGCGACAGTTGGCCATACGACATCGCTGATATAGAGCTCGACGCTAGAACCGTTTTCTTTCAGTACTTCTTTCATCCAAGCTTCTATATTCGGGCTACCATCGTTGTGGACCATGCCATAGTACACGGCGGCACGCGCGATCTCTTGGTCGATGTCGGCTTGCGAGATTTTGGCTCCGATCGATTCCAATGCACCTTCTAAAAGCTTGCGATGAATCGCACCGTCCAAGACCTTGGGGCCAAATCGTTTGATACATTCTGCTTCAAGCGTTGCCATTGGAATAGGCTGACGATTGATCATCGCTGCAACACCTGGATACTGCTTCTCTAGCTCCGGATTCCCCATGATCTTGACAACACTGCTCTGCTCACGCAACGTTCCAAAGATTGTTTCTGCGAGCTCGCGTAGCTTTACATCTTCCAGTTCCTGACGAATTCCTTTCTGGATTTCCGCGATCTGTTCGGTCGATGGCGGATTTGCGCTAACATGCCGTACACATTGCAGAGCGACAAACATATTCGCAACCGCGAAGACGTCGGAAATTTGATTCGGTTGAAGAGTAAACGCCACCTTTTCGATTGGATCGTCAACGCCCAGGCGACGGATGGGGGGCAACAGCCCTTCGACGCTCGCGCTGGCTGGATCTTCGCTGTATTTCTTACAAAGGGTTTTAAACAAATCGGGGGTAGTTTTCGCTTGTTGCCACAGGTCACGAGCTTTCTTTTCGTCCGACACTGCCAACATCCGAACTTGGATTTTCGTTCCGAATTCAGCTTGATAGGCCTTGTCGATATCTTCTTGCGAAACGGTTGCCTTGTCGCGAGCGAGGCTTCTCAAGGCCAGCATCGGCCAAACAACGTCCGCTGCATACTGCTCTGGGAGGATATCACGCTGGTCTTCGATCAGCTTCAAATACATCGCCGTCGTAAGATTGAACTTTTTCGCGATGCGGCCTATTTCATCGTCGACATCTTTTTGTGAGATCGTGATCTGCTGCGCTTGGCAGGCTTGCATTATCAAATACTTGTTGATCACGCTGTCTAAAACGTCTTGACCCGAACGCTTTAAACAGAGCTTGGCGAGTTCATCGCGCGAGATCGTTTGGCCGTTGACTGCAGCGACAATGACCGGGCCGTTCGGATTGGTCGGCGTATTGGCCGTCGATGGAGCGGTTGGTTTCGAAGCAGACGCGGTTTTGGCTGCTACCTTTCCTTGGCCGAATACCGATGACGCATTGAATGGTAAAGCGACGAAACCAGTTCCGCATAACCATAAAATCAACGATAAACTGGCTAGAATTTTCGAACTTTGAAACACAATAGGTCCCTCCATAAACCAAACAAGAACGCTTCCTACGAACATCCATGAATGTAGGCGAACCGGGAAATCTGGGTCAAGTCAGATTCTTAGGGTCGGTTGGTGGGATGCGATCGATACTTCGATAAGATCGAAGCATCATGCCTGCGCCGGCGGCGAATAGCCCCAGCAAGATGATCAAGTGCGAAACGCGAAGACTGAAGAAAAAGGTAAGCTTGCTGAGAATCTCAATCACCAAAATCCCCAACCCCGCCCACATCAGATACCAACCCCATTTCGGCTTCGAGTCATAAAATAAAGCTAGCACTCCTAGAAAAAACGGAAGAAAAATAAGTCCCATCGACGCTGTCCCGATTCCCCCGTCCCCCATGCCTCGATGAATCATGGTGGTCAAGATTCCGAACCCTTGCGTTGTGACCTGGACTGAGTTGAAGAAAAAGTAGAGCGAAACGGCCGAAAGCACAAAACCGATCGAGAACAATCCGATGCCGCCTTCGGTTCCACCAGAGCCACGCATTTCTTTCCGTTCCTTTATTGATGAGTTGCTGCTTGGGGGACGTGGAAATGGATCAGATATTTTTTCTCGGCCAACTTCATTACCGCACTCGAAGCGTCATCTTGATCGTCCAGTCCGACCAAGTGTAGTGTACCGTGAATCACATAGAGGAGTAGCTCGTCGTCGCCAGACCAAGGAAGTGACGCGGCTTCTCGGTCGGCGGTTTCGCGACTGACCAAGATTTCTCCCTCCAAAAAGCCGTCGCTTGCCTCAAACGGAAACGTGATCGCATCGGTTGCCCAGTCGTGTTGCAGATAGTCGCGATTCACAACCTGAATTGCGTCATCGTCGAGAATAGCAATACTGACTTCGCCTTTTCGAAAACCATAGTCGGCCGCAACAACGCGCACCGCTTCAATCAATCGAGTCGCCAATGCATCATCGATCGGCCGAAGCGTTTGCTCGTCAGCGATGTCAACTTGAATAGGCATCAGAGACTCCCTTCTACGTCTCTACGCCGAATGAATCGCTCGACCGTCCACCGCCAACGCCGCTTCGTGAATCGTCTCCGCAAGCGTTGGATGCGCGTGACAGCATCGCGCGATGTCCTCGCTGCTCGCTCCAAACTCCATTGCAACGGCTGCTTCGGCGATCAGGTCCCCTGCCCTGCCCCCGATGATATGTACACCGAGCACCCGATC
>JANPLJ010000648.1:0-2610 GCA_031426475.1 Pirellulaceae bacterium
GCAGATTGCCTGTGTCCAATGCCCGTTGCACTAAGGGTGTCACCAAAATCTCGAATGGGTTTCCGGATTCAACTATCGAACTCCCAAAAGAAACGGCCGATGGTTGGTTGTTCCAGGTCACGCCCGTTTCGCTCCAAGTATTGCTCGCGACAAAGCCAATCCGATTCTCAACCGTTGCTCCAACCGAAGTTGGAACGAGTCGAATCGTCGCCCGAAGTACCTCACCTTGGATCGCGCCAAGATCAAATCGCAAGAAAGCTCGTCGATCAAGATCTGCATTCGTGTCTTCTTTGACCGAAAACACCGTGTTCGTACCGTAATTTAGATTCGCGTTGACGCCACCTTGAACCATTGCATCGGCCACTGCCGGAACACTCCATGTCTTCAGCGAGCTTGCCGGTGCAACTTGGAGATTCAAAACAACCCAGTCGATCGCGGTGTTCTGAAGAATGCCTAGATTCAATCGTCCATCCTGGAGCAACGACAAACGACTTGCCAGATTGAGTACTTTTGAAGTCGTGCCCGTCGTCGCAATATCCGACCAACCCAGAGAAGCAAAGGTCGGATTGTCGGTTAGGCTATCGATGTAGATTCGATTGCCGCTCACGTCGCTACTGGTCGCGCGCAGACCGAGGCTGAGCGTCGCGCGGACGATTTGCTCGCCTGATGCTAAAGGGAAATTGAGCGTAAGAGGAATCGCTTGCGGATCGCTCAAATTGTCGAAATTGCTCAACGCTGTGGTGGTAGCTGCATCGAACTGTGATCGCCAAGTCGTATCGACTGGAACGTTGTTCCCCGTACCTCCGGTGCTGTAAAAATTGTCAATATCGCCGACCCAGTATTCGCGGTAATCGAGATTCGGGTAGGCCAGTCGTTCTTGAAGCTGAGCTTGATAGAGACTGCGAGGTGTAACAGCAACGCCGTGCGACTCGACGGTTCCTGGGTCATGCGGGCCAACGTACACGGAGCCTGAAGCAATCGTTCCAGTGGAACCGATCAACCAATTCTGAGCTGTTGGCGGGTTCTGGACAACGAAGCTCGAGGCTTTGGAGTTCCAAATCACCATGTTGGCTCCTGCCCAGCCATGGCCTGTTCCTAGGTTTCCACGATTTTGAACGTTGATTTGGCCGTCGCTATCAATATTGTCGAAGAGAGCCCCCGTAGAGTAACGATGGTGTGGCCCCGTGTCTGAAAACGTGTTCACAGCAACGTTGTTGACGAAAACATTCGGACCAGGCGTCGCTGAACCCAAGACATAGTCATGCCGTCCTTCGGAAGCATAACAGTTTTGGACCAACACCAATTGACCGTCCACGTTATACGTGTAACGCTCACCGCCGATGATCTCTGATTTTGGAGTAAAGTTGGCGTTGTTTTCGACGGTGACCCATTTGGAGTTGCCAGTGACGGTGACTAAGCCTTGCCGAAAATTCTCAGACGTGATGTCACGTACCCAACCATTTTGCAGCGAAGTCATTTCGACGAACCAAGTCGAATGGTTTGGATCCGTCGCGCTAACAAAATCCGAGATTCCACGCAGACTTTCGACTCCAATATTGTTAAGCCGACCGGTCCACGTGTACTGTCGGATAGTTCCACCGCCATAATCGAGATCGATCGAATTCGTCAGTGGAGCATCGACAGTAATCACGTTCCCTTCGATGCGAGTAATCACGCGATCCCAATCTTGCTCGTTGCTGCCTGGCGTCCATGGGTTGTCGAGCAGATTCATTCCGATCGCGTTGATCCACTCGGTGGTGGTTGGACGATTGATGATGACTGTTTCACCGACACTCAGTCCTGCCGTCGAGTCTACTTGGAAGCTGCGTGCTCCGACCGGCACATACTTGTCAGTGAAATTGTGCGTTGTTCCAGAGACGGTGACGCGAGAACCGGATCCGGTCGCTTTGACGAGTGTCCGTTGCGTGGTGCCGGTAGCTCGTAGCACCGTGCCAGTTAGGCTATCACCTACGCCACGCAGGACAACGCCGCTCGCTTGAATCGTCAGTTGCCCACTAATCTGATACTCGCCAGCCGTCAGCAAGACCGCGCCTCGAAAACCATCGGCTCCCAAGGGTAATGCTTCGACTTGATCGATGGCTGCCTGAATCAGTACCGTATCATCGCCAGCGCCGGGCGCTACGGTCACTTTCGTGGCCACGTTCGGCAGACCAACAACACCGCCGTAGTAGCCCACATTAGAAAAATCCGGAATTCGATCGGCCAACGCATTCGGTTGATAGATTAGATCACCAGCGCTGTCCCAAGCGACACTTGCCAACAGCGATCGGCCTTCCAGAGTCTCGATACGCATCTTGCGACCGCTTAAATCGTCGGTAGTCGGATTCGTCAGAATTCGGACGTTGAAGGAAATGCAACGACTCAAGGGCTTTACCCAAAGTCTGACGAACTCGGTTAGGCGGCGAAAAATTCGTTGGAGCGATGGGATCATGATCGATGAGATGAGAGAGGGACCTTCTTCAACGCTTTATAATAGTAACCCAAATCCGATTGCAGATTCTTTTCTCCGACAAAAGCAATTGAAATTGGACACTTCTCGCTGATCGCCATTCTGCACACGCGCGTTCCCAGTCTCCTGCTGGGCTATGC
>JANPLJ010000649.1:0-3558 GCA_031426475.1 Pirellulaceae bacterium
AGAAACTTGGGAGTCCATGCTGGCTCGTTGGCCAGATTTTGCTCCGGTTCATTACGACTTGGGCGTCGTGCTTAGCCAGACAGGCCGAATCGACGATGCTGTACAACATTTCCAAAGAGCGATCGAGATCGTTCCGACAATGTCGGTTGCTCAGTATGAGTTGGGGAATTTGTTCTTCTCGAAAGGGCAGTTTTCGGAAGCCGCAACGCATTTCCTAAAGACATTGGAAATTCGACCTGGCCATCCAAGTGCCTGTACCTCTATCGGTAACGTGCTGTTCATTCAGGGCAAGAATGCGGACGCCCTTCGCTACTATCAGAAGGCGCTTGAAAGAATGCCAGAGCAAGTGGAAGCATTGAGCAATAGTGCTTGGATTATGAGTACCTCGCCGCAGACTGAATTGCGTGATGGCCAGCGCGCCGTCGAGTTCGGCGAAAAGTGTGTCGCACTCACCAACGAAAGTGATCCCGGGACGCTCGGTGCGCTTGCATCGTCCTACGCTGAAGTCGGTCGATTTGTTGATGCCGCGAACACTGCCACGAAAGCGCTTCAACTGGCGGAAGCCCAAGGAAAAGCAAACCTCGCCATCAATCTACGCAATGAATTATCGCACTATATGGCCGGTAAACCCTACCGTGACGAAATGCGTCAACCGTAGCCACGCTCGCTAAGAGCTCGACGCTCCTATGTCATGAAAATCAGTAGTCACAGGCTCTTCATCCACCGTCTTGGCGACGGTGGCTACGTCCGAAAAGCAACACAACTTTCACGGGATCCACGAAAAGGAGCTACAAACTTCGTTCGGCAACTTCGCGTTTGATTTCCGCTAGAAATTCGGCAAGCGGTTTCACTCCGATGTCGCCTTTCTTGGCGTGTCGAACGCTAACGCTTTGGATGGCCGCTTCTTTCTCACCGACAACCAGCATATACGGAATCTTCTGAAGCTGAGCGTTTCGGATCTTGGCACCGATTTTCTCGGCAGCGTTGTCGAGCGTCGTTCGAATTCCAGCCGCTTTGAGTTGCGCAAAGGCTTCGTTGCCGAACTCGGTTGTCTTCTCGCTGATCGTGAGCACGCGGACTTGTTCCGGAGCAAGCCAAGCTGGAAAATGCCCAGCGAAATGCTCGATGAGAACTCCGCAGAAACGTTCCATGCTGCCGAACGGAGCTCGATGGATCATCACCGGTCGATGCTTCGCATTGTCCGCACCGATGTAACTCAAATCGAATCGCACTGGCAAAACATAGTCGACCTGTACGGTACCCAGTTGCCATTCGCGACCGATGACGTCCTTTACAACGAAGTCGATCTTCGGACCATAAAAAGCAGCTTCGCCAGGCTCTTCGGTAAATGGAACACCAAGTGTTGCCGCGGCAGCCCGACAGGCAGCTTCGGCTTTGTCCCATTGCGCTGGATCGCCGGTGAACTTGTTCCCGTCTGGATCCCGCAACCCGACGCGCACTCGATAGTCTGACATGCCAAGCGTCGTAAGCACTTTCTTGACCAGGCTGAGGCAGCCCAAGACTTCTTCCGCGATCTGGTCTTCGGTACAGAATAGATGAGCGTCGTCCTGGGTATAGCCTCTAACACGCGTCAAACCATTCAGTTCGCCACTCTGCTCCCATCGGTAAACCGTTCCGAACTCGGCAAGCCGAACGGGGAGGTCGCGATAGCTACGAGGCTGGCTATCGAAGATCTTGATATGATGCGGGCAGTTCATCGGCTTGAGCATGAAGCCGTCGATGATCTGGTCGTCGGCGAGAACTCGCTCAGGCGGAATGACCTCTTTGCCGGCTCGTTCGTTGATGCCATCGGCCAGTCGCTTGCTCACGCCGTCCAAACGTTGCATAATTTCCGTACAAGTGCATCCAGCAGCTGCACATTTTTGAAATTCGTCATTCTCGACGATGGCTCCGAATTGGCTCTCTTTGTAATAAGGAAAGTGACCGCTGGTCTTGTAGAGTGTCAGCTTGCCGATATGCGGCGTGAAGACTTGGCTGTAGCCTTGCATTCGGAGTTCATCGCTGATGAAATTCTGGAGCTCCTGTCGAATGACGGCACCGTTGGGCGTCCAAAGGATAAGTCCCTGCCCTACGTCGTCATCGATATGGAAAAGCTGCAGTTCCTTGCCAAGCTTGCGATGGTCGCGTTTCTTGGCTTCTTCGAGCGCCACGAAATGCTGTTCTAGCTCTTCTCCGGTTGGAAAGGCGGTTCCATAGAGTCGCTGTAGCTGGCCTTTCGATTCATCTCCCATATAAAACGACGACGAAACGCTCGTCAGTCGAACATACTTGCATTTGCTGGTGTAGTTGACGTGCGGACCCGCACACAGGTCGATGAATTCGCCATTCTGATAGCACGAGATCTCTTCGTCTTCCGGGATTTTATCGATCAGGTCGAGCTTGAATCGACTGGCATTCCCCGGGCGTTCAGCGAGGCCTCCGAGTCGCCCGCTTTCAGCCATCGCCTTTGCCTCGGATCGGCTGATGATTTTCTTTTCGAATTTCTGGTTCTCTTTGGAGATTTTTTTCATCTCGGCTTCGATCGCCGGGAAGTCGTCAGGGGTTACACGATGTTTCATATCGAAATCGTAGTAAAACCCATATTCGCCGGGCGGGCCGTACGCAAACTGGGCATCGGGCCAAATGCGAAGGATGGCCGTCGCCATGACGTGTGCACAGGAATGACGCAAGCGATCCAGATCCGACATCTGTTCGCGTTCTTCAAGGGTCTTACGGTCGTTCATGAGCGTTTCGTTGGAAATCGAATCGAAAATGGAAAGGGCACTCGTTTAGCTAGCTCATGTCGAATGGCTATGCCGGCACGATGTAAAGACAGCTACCAATAAAAGATAGGTTCATTCTTTTCCAGACCAGAATGCCTTTCGCTTGATAAAAAGTCGATGACACGGCGATTTATAGAGGAATCGCAGCGTTTTCGATAGTAGCTTTCACCACTCTGGCCGACGGACCTTTGCTTCAGAGGGGGCAAGGAGGCCGTATCGCTTTTTAGTAGGCCGGAACAAGTCGGTAGCAAACTTGGATGTTGAATAAAAAGTTGGCGACGCCGTTCCGGCAAAACCGAGGTTTCCGATTGCCCGAACAGCGCAGATTATCTTTCTCAAATTGACGAACGCAACTAGCTGCTTGTTCCGGCCTACCGCGGTCTCGAAAGCGAGACTGCCTCGCGCCGCTCGGTGAATCAGGTCTCATCGCTTGTTCAGCAAGAAAAATCGCCGCAATCTAAACGCCTCGTCCCAAACTGGCAAAGAATGAGTCGAGCGATGCATAATGATCTGCGATTAAATCGAAGGACTTCGATTTGGAGATTGAAACCGATTGGGACTCGTCAGCGATCGATGATTTGCTTGCCACCGGCGTTGCAACAAGGACACTGGTATTGGTCGCAAAATGTGATGGAAGCTGAATCGGTTCTGCACCAAGCTCGGTACTCAACGCAGATTTGCTCGATGAGCGTTCGATCGTCGACAACATCCAATGGTCGTCACCATTCGAGGCGAAGAACATCGATGCATTGTTGATGACTTTAACCACTCCCGA
>JANPLJ010000650.1:0-7989 GCA_031426475.1 Pirellulaceae bacterium
CTCGGTTACCTTGATAGCTTCAATTCTCAGTTGCGATGGAAGTGCCGTGTCAAGGATCGGCGTCGAAAGACCGGTTGGCAAGGCGAGTGTGCTCGTGGTGGCGAAGGTCGGCGTGAAGCTAGAGAGATCTTTAAACTTGCCGCCCACCAGAATTAACGCGTCATCGCCGGTGAGCGTATTGGGTCGCGAGCCGACGACGCCACCGCTGTTATCGCCGTCGATCGGAATGACTGCTTGGACCGAGCCATTGAAGGTCGGTTGAATCGACGCCGCGCCGAGCGAGGTAAGCAAAAGTCGCTTGTCATTTGCGTTGCCGGTCTGCAAGTTGGCTCCGGCTGTGATGGCTACGAGGACTCGTCCGTCGACGACATGAAAACCGATCGGTCCCAAGACGACATCGAGTCCAAACGGATTCACCGTGACCGGTGGAGTGCCAGTCGTATAACCCGCGTTGGCTTGCAGAGTAACACTGATTCCCGATGGAACCGCTGGAGAGACGGCATCGGTATCCAAGAAGAATCGATTGGCCAACGCAAGGCCTTGTCCGGTCAAAATGCCGAACGTCAGATTCAAATTGCCAGTTGCGGTCAAATCGAGATCGGCGTTGCCGTCGACGGAGAGTCCATTGCTGCCGAATTGAAACGACACCGGGACCTTCTTGGTAAAACTCCTCGAGACGTTAAAACGGAATCGAATCGCATCGGCCGCCAATATGACTTCGACTGGATTGGGATTCTGCACCGTCCCGAGTTTGCTATTGAGAAAGGTCTGCAGTTTCGCGGCCGTCGCGATCGACGAATCGTTGGCTGGTTCACCGATGGCTTCGGCAAAGACTTGTCCGAGATCGATCAAGTCCGCCACGCTTCGATTGACAAGCGGAATCGGCTTACTAAAAATATCGCCACGCCCAGTCTCTTGGAGTCTCGTTACCAACAAATCGAGAGCCGCCAAAACATCGGCGGCACTGATGTTCTTGAATTGATCGAATTGTGTGAACGAGCCGACTTGAATGCGACTCAGGACTTGTCCTAGTTCGGCCAACGTTTCAAAGTGACCTGGAGCCGTATCACCACCTTCGCCTTGAAGTGAAATGTTGATGCCGGCCAACGCTCCGAAACTCCCGACAGAAGCCGCCGCCGTCAATCCATCGATATCCAACGAGCCATCAAAATCAAAGTCGATGATGTTCGCGAAGTTGGCGGTAAATTGATTGAGTTGGATACGTTGATCCGCGATACCTACATCCGGATCGATAAGATGAATCGAGCCGAGCAGATCCAGTTTAATTCCTTTGTTGGGTGTGATGCTTGTTGTCTCTGCTAGAGTCACATCAAGGAAACCGACGCTACCTTTGAGAGATGGGTCGTCAAGTTGCAACGTTAGTTTGACGCCAACGATCGGTAGCCCCGTCGGTGCTGCGCTTCCAGCAGTTGGATTAGGATCGCTCGTCGCCACGACGAAAACTCGTTGCAAAGGCGAGAAGTCTGTTCCATCAGCTTTCTTGGCGGCCAAAGAAATTCCGACCGTCAGATTGAATGTCGGCGTAATGATAACTTGGGCTTTGGCGGAAGCGTCGAGCTTCAGGCTTGCGATCTGTTCGGCAAAGTCGAGCGGAATCTGATACTTGACAGGTTCGGGCACGAACTGAATTGGAAATTGAATCCCGAAGTCGGGTTGTCCAAGCGTTCCTACCACTTCAACATTCCGAATCGATTCAATTCCGGTGATATCCGCAAGACGATCGATTAGTTCCTGGAACGTTGGAATCTGAAACGCGACGCCATCGGACAAGGCTCGCAGTCGCGCCGACAAACCACCTGTTCGCGGAAGCGAGAAAGTCGTTGTTGGTGCCGGTTTGTCCGTCGTCAACGAACCAACATAGCTAACCACAAAGCCAGCCGAGTCAAACGATTTGAGCGAAGCGGAAACGATCTCACCTGACATTGACGTATAATCTACGTTCGCGCCAAGCTTCAAACCTTGCGATCGCAAATCCTCGCCAACGATGCGAACGCTAAACTCGTTTTCCCCCGTTTCGCTATCGTTTATTGGATCGCTAACATTGTACAACGTATTCGTTGCCACAATCAACGGTTCTGCTTGTTGATTCAGCACTTCACCGAGCGTTTTATTGAGAAGTGGAATCTTCGTGGCAAGCACGTTGGTTCCAGTTGCTTCTTCAATCGCATTGGCGAGCACCGAGATACCACTGGTGATTTGATCAACGCCCGCCGCGAGCGTGTTGAGGATGCTACTGTCGCCACCGCCAGGGACTATGATCCCTTGACGCGGATTGTTCGCGTCGGGGAACTGGATCGTCAGTTGTCGATCCGAAAAGAGCGTTGTATTAAAAATCTTGACATCGAAGTGTCCCGTGATCGATAGATCGGGAACCGCGTCCTCGGGACTCGCTGTCATGGTGACCGAGAAAATCTCACCGTCTTCGAGGTCGAGGTCTCCTAGCCGAATCATTGAGTCGGTATCGTCTGGCTGCGGATCAATCAGCGAAATACGAACGGCCAGATCGGGATCGGTAGTGATTGTTGCGCTCGTCATGTCGACTTCGAACATTCCGATTCGCCCTTTTCCATCGGCGACTCCTTGAATATTGTGAATGTCGATAAATGGAATCGGATTGCTATTTAGATCCAACGCACTTGCCGGGTCAATAAAAATTGTCCCTTGCGCATCCATTCCAATAACTAAACGCATTGTCGCATCCGCCGAAAGAGTCAATCCACCTTGGAGCGATGCGAATCCCGAGAATGGCCCTTCTTCGATTCCCAAATCGAGCAGTGAGATACCCGAGATTGGTCGATTGATTTCGATATCGTATCGCAGAATGCCATTCGATTCGGACTTCAAAACATTGCCGTTTGTTGTGTCGAGCGCGTCGAGCTTCAATCGAAATATCTCAGGATCGGTCACCGCCGTTCCGTTTTCTTCCAACGCGAAGTCAAGTGACGCGAAGAATTGACTCGCGATTTCACCGAGCCCTTCTCGAACAATCCCGCGTGCAGCCACGGATGCTTGCCCGTCAGTTCCAGCGGGCCCCGAATCTCGAAGCGCGATACCCGAGAGTTGCTCCACCACGTTCCCGATCGCCGTGTCGCTACCCTTGGCTCTTGCTCCTTTCGAAGTTGAGGCAAGCTTCTCGAGAGCAAACCCGACTTTCTTCACGGGAGTTACGGCGATAGGCGTTTGAATCGGGTTATCGATCCCAAAAAATTGAATGTTGGTGAACTTCGTCCCGAGAACTCGCATTCCAACGCCCAATGCGCCTGATCCGGAGCCGTCGGGACCTTTCAAATCAAGTGAAACAAGCTTCGATTGGATGAAGTTGGCATCGATTCGCAGTGTGTCGGAATTAGCGCCACCATCCACGATGATCAAAGCCGGTTCCGTGGTCCGTGCGCTGGTTCCCAAGAGACCGTTGTTCAAATCGATGACGATCGTATCATCTCCGCCCAAACCATTGACGCGAATTTTGTCGAGCATCTGATACGAAAAAGACTCCTTCACCCCGTTGACCGTCACGTCCAGCAACGCTGATTCGCTGGTATCGCTCAACTTCAGTGTGATGGTATCGAGACCGTCGGTTCCGTTGATCGTCAATTCGCCTGAGAGTGCCGCTTGCGGATTGTCGAGCCTCCAAACCCCGCGTCCGTAGGTTCCAACATAGATGAGATCATCGGCAGTGTTTTGGATACGATCCTTTCCCGAATCGTAGTTGACGTCGAAAATAGCTGCATTCGGTAACCTTCGCGATCCGGTTGCGCCGCCTCCCAGTTCGCGCCAGATCGGCTTGGCACTTCGAAAATTGTAGGAATAAAAAACACCTCCACGCGCACCGACCATCAGCACTTCGTCATTTGGATTGGACGACGGATTGAAAATCTCGATCGAGAACAACTCGGAGGTCAGATCGCCGAGATTGCCGAGCTTGAGTTTTTCCCATTTTCTTCCATTCTCCCCATCCTTTGTGCGATAGACGAATTTTGAATCGATGGCATAGGCGACTCGCCATTCATCAGGATTCACGACGATGTCGACAATTCGTTCCGTGCTTACCTTGACACCGTTGGGATTGGTGAGATCGCTCCCAAACGCCACCCCGGCTTTCCGCATGGCGATGTTATTGTCGCGCGCAACGTAGATAACGTTTGGTTCATCGACAACCGAGCCTGCCGCGTTGAGTCCGCGACCGCCGTATGCGACCGCACTCACCGCATTGCGTCGCGCGTTGTTTTCGGGCGGCAGGGCTTCGACGAGTTGCAAATTGCCCGAACTGGTATCGTATTCCCAAAGATCGGCAAATCCAAATAGAATTTGATTGGAGCTGCTTGCTACATTGTTGACCTCCATCGGGATGTAACAGAAACAATCCTTGTTGACCATAAATTCAATGTCTTCTCTTCCGAATCCCGCCGCCAACAGAGAAGGAAAGATTTGCTGCGCCGTTCGATCCGTCTTGTTGACATCCGCTGGCAAGTCAATTTGTTTGGGAACATTTGCAACGTTGTCGAATTGTCGAACGTAGAAGCTCGTAAGACTATTGCCCAACGAATATCGTAGAGCCGTATCGCTGTCCACGCGTTGAACAAACTGCTGTTGACCGTCGCCTTGATGATAAAAATCCGTTTCGAGAAAATCTTGATTCCACTGCAGCGCATTGGCGGTTGGTTGTTCCGCCGAGCCGGTATCTTGATGGCCGGAAAAGAATGTATTGTTGACGGGATCATAGGCGACGGAATTGACTTCGGTGATTCGCAATGAATTGGTCAAACCGTTACGTGAATCCCACTGTCGAGGATTCGTGGACAGATTCTTCTGTTCCGGATTGGTCAAACGGTAGATACCACCATCGTCCGATTCGAGAATAAAGTCAGACGCTTCGGCACCAGGGCTTTTAAAGTACGCCATCGACCGCGAATCAGCATGAGGCGACGTTTTCGTGCCGTTGGCATCCAATGCAGCGGAACAAACCAACGAGTCCCATCCGGCTGAATGCCCGCGAAAGATTCTCGCCGAAAAATTCATACAACCTTGTGTGTTGCCCGCTGAATTGGCGTTGGGTTGTCGGTCACCGCCGACATAGATCACATCCAGGTTTCTTGGGCTGGCGATGAACGAAAAATTCTTCAAGCCTTGCCCACCTGGATGCAGCCCCGCATCGAGGTCCAGTACATCCAGCGCATCCCTCAACCCATCTCTATCATTGTCCAAGTTATCCGTCGAGAGTTCGGTAGAAGAAGGAAGTTTTGCGTTTCCGAAAGCGGTCCAACTGGTCGCCGCATCCATTCGATAGACCCCCACCAGTTGGAAGCTCGACTTTTCCGGGCCTAGCGCTTTGACAACACCGGAATAGAGCGCAAATGTCTCTCCGTTTCGGTGATAGGCTAGTTGGATATTAATTGAAGTAGAAAACCCAGTTGTTGTATTTTGCGAGATGTCGGTCCATAGCAATAGGTCGGTACTCTTGAAGACTCCCTTGCCCGGCATGGCAACGTAGATCGTGCGTGGAAAACTCGAGTTACCTGACACTCCTGGGTCAATCTCTATATCCGATACGGGGCCCTCGGGTAAACCACCAGCGTTGGACAAATACTCCCAACTCTTGCCTCGGTCGAAACTCGCATAAACTCCGGCCTTCTTGCTAGCTTTGCCGGAGTTTGTTCCAACAATGATCGCATCGAATGTCTGATCGCCGATCGGATGTCGGGTGATTGCCAAGGCGCGAATCGGAAGATCCTCGAACGTGTCTTGTCCTAAGTGATCCCATTTGGCTCCTCCATTTTCGGTAACATAAACTCCGATTGAACGCCCACCTCGATCGTAGCCGTTGCTTCGTGATCCGGTTCCGGCGACGACCAAGAGGTTATCAAAGGGGCTGATCGCCATGGCTCCGATTGAAAGCGACGGCTTGGAATCCGTTTTCGCGGTCCAAACAGGATTGGGATCGCTGATATTCGACGTCATCCAAACGCCACCATTCACCGTTCCCGCATAGACTTTCCCGCCGATCGAATCGATGACAATGGATTGCACCGCACCCGCAACGGGTTGATTTGCAATCCCTTCAACCTGCGCATTGAAGATGACTCCCGGTCCCTGCTCTTTCCATGTTCCGCCTCCGGTCAGCGTGTTCGCCAGAAGTCTTCGTTCTTCCAGCGGTTCGAATTGAAGTCGCAACGTTCGAAGCGAGGATTCGCGATCGCGTTGTTTAACGCGACGCTTCATTTTCGATCTGGAAAGCTCTGAAAAACGACTCCAAAATGAACGGATGCGCTGGCCCATAAGAAGGCTCCTCGGATGAACTTCAATGCTGTGATACGAGACCGAATGCCTGACGACTTCCGGCGGACGCGACTCATGGACAATCCGTGAGAGCACGAAGGTCGCCGACGCAAACTAATGACTCGCTCCATTAGTGAGAATCCGGCCAACATAACGATTCCGGCCAAGAAAAGCGAAAAAATTCTTCATTCCTCGCGGTTCGAAGGGCGAGACGGGGGCAGAATCGAGTTCTGGTTGCTAGAGCTGCTCAGCGACTTTGGCAGTGCGTTCCTGTACTGGAAAGATGACAGTGGACGCGTGTCCCCTCGTGTTCCCTCGTCTGTCTTTCGAAAATCAAGCCTTCGAATTCAATTACAGCTTCGAACATTTCTTTGTTTTTCGATCTGTTACAATTGTTTGATTATGAAATACGCACAATCCATCCTCGCGTCCTTTTTCTTCGGATTCGTAGCATCGGTTTCCAATGGGGCCGATAAACCGAAACCGGAATACCAGTATGAGTCCGGAGATATTCGTGTCAGCATTCCGTCACAGGATGAACCTCGCGTCGCTTCGTTTGGTCCCGATTCGATCAAGGCTGCCGTTCAATATCTTGAAGATGGCGCGGTCGCCTGGGTACGTGGCAAAGCATGCGTGAACTGCCACACCACGGGCCCCTATCTTACTGAGAGAACGGCTTGGATTGACAAATTCGGACAGCCGAATGAAGAGATCTATAAGAACTTTGCAAGCTTTGTTCCTGAAAAAGTGGCGGCGGTGAAGCTCGCTGAAAAGAATGGTCACGTCCACTATCCTGGAACGTTTTCCAGCGTGTGGCGTAGCCTTGGACTGGCCGAGTGGGATCGGTACGTTGCGGGCGAGACTTCGGCAGCTACCGATCGTTCTCTTCGAGACATGTTCGAACGGCAATCGGAGAGTGGTGCATTCGTCACGCACGGCGAAGTTGAAATCCCGCACATCACCACCGATTTCGAACTTACGCTGCAAGCGGTTCGAGCGGTCACGGCAGCCCCTGGATGGCTTGATTCAATGGCTGACGAATCCTTGAAGCAACGTGTGGAAGCGATGAAGAAATGGCTGCGGTCGGCTCCTCCCAAGAATGACTTTGATCGTGTGTTAAAATTGCAGCTTGCGCATTACATGCCAGATCTGGTGCCTGCTTCAGATCTCGAGGCCGCCTTCGTTCTCCTGACCTCTAAACAGCATTCCGATGGTGGTTGGAGTATCCGCGACATGTCGGCGCTCGACGATTGGCATTTCGAAATGAGCGACTACGTCAGAGACTTGATTGTCAATCTGCCAGACGCCGCGAAACCTGCAAGCGATCCATACATGACTGCCCTAGCGATCATCCTGTTGCGACAGAACAAGGTCCCGGTTTCCGATGTTCGAATTCAACGTGGATTGTCTTGGCTAAAAAGCGAACAACGAGTGAGCGGCCGTTGGTGGATGCACTCACTATATCGCGGGAACTACCACTACATCACCTACATTGCGACCGCGCAGGCTATCAAAGCACTCAACCTTTGCGGTGAGTTATAAATTAAAAAACGGTTATTCAGGAACTTCGCGGGTCTAATGGCTCGTTTGAGGCTTAATCCGCCTCATGCCTGGGCTCGCGCTAAGTGAAACGGTGCTCGTAATCGAAAGGAATCTAACTAGTTCGACTGTACTAAATCGACCCCTTCCGCC
>JANPLJ010000651.1:0-2001 GCA_031426475.1 Pirellulaceae bacterium
TGGGCGTCCGACGTTGACCTATAACACGATCACTCGAAGCGCGGATGCGGCGATGAGCGCAACCCCCAACAGCTTTGAAGAGACGCTCTTCACCGATATGCGATTTCAAAGTAATGGATCGTTCACGCCGGACTATGACCGCGTCGGTCCGAACATCCATGGCAATCATCTCGTCAACAACTCGTTGAACGGGCTATTCATCAAAGTCCAAACGTTGCCCGGGGAAGCCCCACGCTCTGTCACATTAGCAGCGCGTTTCGATGATATCGATGTCACGCACATCCTAACCGAAAATCTATTGATCCAGGGGACGCCGGGCGGCTCGATTCTGGATGCAACCAAACCCGATACGACATTCTTGACCACGGCGGTTCTCACTGGCGGTTCAATTCCTGCCGGCAGCTACAACTATCGCGTTGCCTTCGTGGATCGCTTTGGAGCCGAAAGTGTGCCTTCCGATGCGTCGAACAACCAAACGTTATCGTCGCAGGGTTCGATCGACGTCAACGGACTGCCTTCCTTGGCAAACGGATTCGCTTTTGTACGGCTGTATCGCAGCAATTCAACTGGAGTTGGCCCCTACACGTTGGTCGCTCAGCTCGATGCGACTCAGAACTCGTTTATCGATCGCGGCCAAGATCTCGGTGGTCGGCTGACAATCCCTGCGACGCCAGCGACGGCCGCCCTTCGGCCACGGTTGGATGGTTCGCTGGTGGTCGATCCGGGCTCGATTGTGAAACTGGAAGGCTCTCGGATTGAGCTCGGACAGGGAGTTCAGTTCCTAGCCGAAGGCACGCAAGATTTACCGATTGTCTTCACGAGCAAGCTGGACGATCGTTCCGGTGCAGGCGGGACATTCGATACCAACAACGACGCGACGAATGGAACGCCAAGCACCCCGGTCGCAGGCAACTGGGGCGGAATCTACGTCCCTTCCGGTGCCGACGCGTCGATCGATTATTCATTGATCGCGTATGCGGGTGGTGTTACGCGATTGGATGGAACATTCCGATCGTTCAACGCTTTGGAACTACAGCAGGGAACGGCGCGAGTCGCGAACTCCAAATTCGAAAACAATGCCAATGGCGTTGGTGGTCAAGGACCGGTCGATCGATTTGGAAGATTGAGCAACGAGCAGGCTGTTGTCTATGTTCGGGGTACGTCACCGATCTTTATCAATAATGTTTTTCAAAACAATTCGACCAACGCAACTGGCTTGACACGCAGTTCAGCAATCACAATCGATGCAAACTCGTTCACCAATGATCTACAAGGTGACCGTGGGCGGCAGAGTGGCATGGTCAATCGAATCACAACGCTCGACCACAATCGAGGGCCCTTGTTCCGTAGCAATAGTTTCAGCTTTAATGATCTGAATGGCTTAAAAATTCGCGCTGATAACCGAGCTCGCAACACGACAGCGAACGTGCTCAGTATCGACGAACTTACATCGGATGGTCTGACTGTTGAATCCGTATGGGATGATACGGATATCGTTCACGTTCTCTACGACGGAATCTTCTTGAGCAATCTGGCACATGCCAGCGGTCTCCGCCTGCAAAGCTCTCCAACGGAATCGTTGGTTATCAAAGTCAGTGGAAGTGGTTCCAATTTCGACCCGTTGCGTGGCGCTGGGTTTACGGCGGGTGGTTTCAAATCGAGCATCGACGACCGTGTCGGTGGTACGATTCATGTTATTGGCCAACCAGGTTTTCCGGTCGTCATGACGAGCCTGCAAGACGATACCGTCGGTGCTGGTCTGCGGCCAGATGGAACACCACAAACCGACACGAACAACGATGGAATTGCTACGATTCCAAAGCCTGGCGATTGGCGAGGCATCTTATTGGATCAGGATAGCAACGACCGAAACGTCGCCTTTATTCTCGAGACGGAAGCTCCGAATGCGGTAGCTCCAGGTGTCAACGGGAATGTGATCAGTGCTCAGGTCCTCGGTCAGCTCGCCACCAATGGCAGCAATACCGACGAGAATCTACGGCT
>JANPLJ010000652.1:0-3476 GCA_031426475.1 Pirellulaceae bacterium
AGCTATCTCTGTGTTTGATTAGACTTTCACTCCTCCCCACAGATCATCCCATCGGTTTTCAACCCAAATGAGTTCGGTCCTCCACGCAGTTTAACCCGCGCTTCAACCTGTCCATGGGTAGATCACACAGTTTCGCGCCTATTGCCCATAACCAAAACGCCCTATTCAGACTTGGTTTCCCTGTGGCTTCGTCCCGTAGAGACTTAACCTGCTATGAACAATAACTCGCCGGATCATTTTGCAAAAGGCACGCCGTCACCCATGTAAACATAGGGCTCCGACCGCTTGTAAGCGCACGGTTTCAGGTTCACATTCCTCCCCTTATAGGGGTTCTTCTCACCTTTCCATCGCTGTACTGAGTTCACTATCGGTCATCGAGGAGTATTTAGCCTTACGGGATGGTCCCCGTAGATTCAGTCGAGGTTCCACGTGACTCGACCTACTCAGGTTTCCTGCGGGAGGCGCTACACTTTCACTTACCGGACTGTCACCGTCTATGGTCAGCCATTCCATGCTGTTCAGTTAGTGTTCGCTTTGTAACTCCCATGTGCAAGACCCTACAACCCCGAAGAGGAAACCTCCTCGGTTTGGGCTATTCCGCTTTCGCTCGCCGCTACTTACGGAATCGATTTTTCTTTCTTTTCCACCAGGTACTAAGATGTTTCAATTCCCTGGGTTGGCCACATGCACCTATGTATTCAGTGCATGTCAATTCGAGAATCTCGGGATCATCACTTGTTTATCAGCTTCCCCAAGCTTTTCGCAGATTTCCACGCTCTTCATCGCCTCTCGATACCAAGACATCCCCCGTGCGCCCTTAGTAACTTGACCATCGGAATCTTGAACTCTCAACAGGCTGTAGGCTTGAGACTTGAGGCTGTTGGCTTTAAAACCACAGCTCCAAACCCATTCCAACGGACTGCATCGAATCACTTCGATCCCGATGCGTATCGTATTTCTCAAAGTGGATGATTGAACCACTAAGCCGTACGATACTTCTCGCTTCTCTTTGTATGCGCTCGTTTGAATCAGTATTAGGAATTCCTTCAAAAAGAATTCACAAACCGACTTCAAACAAAATTGTGTCACCGGTACTCCGCCGTCCGGAAAGGAACAGCTTCACCCGATGACCAAAGATGCCATCTACCAATCCAACCAAATTGTCAAAGATCAATTTTCCCGAAAATTTGGATCGCAGTTGCGATTTCTTCCAAATCTGGGGGAGTCCCATCTTATGGATCGAGTCGTTGGGCGTCAACCGCAAACCGTCGATTTTTAGATGTTTCCCTCACTCGTCGTCGGCGACTTGCGTCGCAGTCATCAACCAAGGGAGCGAGAATCATCCAGATTTCCGGCTACTCCGCAATGGCTTTTGAAAAGATTTCTTCGCATTTGCATAAGTCATTGCCGAGCAACGGGTTGCGAGTTTTGAAAACTTAGCTCGCAGGTCCCGCTTTGATTCCTGGATGCTCGTCCTTCCGACGAGACTGACTTCTTCGGCTGTCAGCCTGCCCTAGCTTTACGAAATGGCGGAAAGAACGTGTCAGTATCAAAGACGACACGGGTTACCGCTTTTTCCGTTGCGGATGTGTAAGTTGGGTCCATTGCCAAGCTAATGCTTTGCCAACTGGATAACCGTGGGCTCGCATAGAGTCGCCGTTCGCTCCGCGGACGAAGCGGGATGCTCCAACCAGCCTCTTACTCACGCGTTCCTCGAGGTGCAGAAAACTCCTCCGTTCGGAGGATTTGGGATAGTCGAAATCGGGAGTCTCCCAGCGTTCAACCCCCGCTTCATTCGATAATCGTTCCTCGGTTCACGCACTTTCGCGGAGCGAAAGGCGACAACGAATGGCAATCCCTTTTTAGGCGAGTCAACCTTTGGCACGTTGAGCGATGAAGGTCGGTGCGACGTTTGCTTTGGTGCTGAAGAATAAGCGAACTTCGTTATCGTCGAGCTGATGATGATCGAGCAATCGCAACCCGTCGCGCTCCCAGCTCTTTGTACCTACAGCGAAATGTACTTGGGAGTAACTGAAAGCCATTTCCCCGACTCGCGTCCCGATGCTGGATCGCCACGAAGATATCGACCCGAGTCTTCCATCTTTGCAAGTCAGTAGAAAGGCTACTATACTCGACGGCTTCTCAGAGGGATTCGTTCAAGGCGTTGCAAATGGCGGGGACGGTATGCGGCTAAACAATTGGTTTCGCCAGTGTATCGGGGGTTCTGATTCTCAACGTATTCGCTTGAGCCGATCGGCTTCAGGCAATCGACAACGAATCATTCTTCGCCCGCGGCTATTCGAGCTCTTAGAAGACCGAGCCCTCCTGGCCGGCCTTTCAGGCCTCCACAACATCGGTCCAACCGGTGACTTCACCAGCATCACCGCCGCCATCGCTTCAATCCAAACGAATGGCCTCGATGGGGCACTTACTTTGGAGTTACAACCCAGCTATGTCAGCACCGTTGAAGTCTTTCCACTCGTTTTCTCGAATCTCGGTACGACAGTCGTGAACACGATCACGCTTCGTCCGGAAGTCGGAGCGACGAATCTATCGATCACCAGCGCCGACACGACGGCAGCTACGGTTGACTTGCATGGAGCTCAATACGTATCCATCGATGGTCTCCCTGGACCAGCGGCGTAGTCGTCTTCGGCACCAGCACGGGCCCGAACGGTAACGACAATAACACGATCGATCATTGCGATATTCGCGACGGCGCGTCAACTCCGACCAACGGCATCTACTCCCAAGGCACTACGTCGACGGTCACTCAATTCAATAGCGGCAATGTTGTTTCGAATTCCAATATCTTCAATTTCTACACCCTTTCCGGTACCGGATCAGGGGTTCTGCTTGCTGGAGGTAACACCGATTCAATCATTACAGCTAACAGTTTCTTCCAAACCGCAATTCGTACGGCATCCATATCGACCTCACAATCGATTGGCATCCATAGCCCTTTTGGGGATAATTTTAGCGTGACCGGTAATTTTATCGGTGGGAGCGAGCCCAACGCTAGTGGCACGCCCTGGACAAAAACCGGCAGCCAATCGCGCTTTGTTGGTATCTGGCTTAATGCTGGAACCACCACGCCGAGCGGCATTCACGGGAACACAATTCGTAACGTTCGGTGGATGGGTAACGGATCAAACGTGTTACCGGGCGCGTGGAGTGGAATATATGTGCAATCAGGTTCGTCGAACGTAGGCACCGAAAATGGCAATATCATCGGAAGCAGCGACTCGACCGACTCGGTCGTGGTTACGAGCGTTATGAATGGCATTACGGCGTATGGTATCAGTTCAGCGAGCAATGGTACCGTCAACATCGCTAACAACACTATCGGATCTATCAAAACGAACTCTACAACTGGAGCCCACGGCTCAATAGTCGGCATACAGGTAACCGCCGGAGCGAACACCATCAGCGATAATACGGTGGGCAGCATCACCAATCCCAACAGTCTCTACGCC
>JANPLJ010000653.1:0-9359 GCA_031426475.1 Pirellulaceae bacterium
AAACCGCTGCGTGGCCGGGGGTAAACCCCCGGCCACGCCTATGCATACACTAGGACCGGCGAACCGGACTCGATCAAGCGGTGGAACGCTCAACAAAAGTTTTGCAAGTGTCAAAAATTGGCGATTTGTTGTCTAGAAGGACGAAAACCGATATTGCAGCCTGTACGATCTGAAGGCTAGAAAAAAGGGTTTGGGGATCACCTTACCATGGACGTGGTACGCAAAACATGACTGCCAATCGAGGTGAGTTGAAGCTCGCTTGTTCAATTCTCGTTTGGGGCTGCATTTTTGCAAGCATTGCCTCCAGCGCGGATAATCAACCTGCGACGGACAGAGAATCGGCTAACACGCAGAGTTCTGTGGTAGTCAACTTCGACGCCTTTGAAACCGGTAGTCAGTCGATCGAATTCGAAGCAATCGTAGTGTACGTAAATGCAACTGCCACGATCCTTCGCGTTCAGGACGATCAGGGGAGGATGCTTACGTGCTTTGCCGATACAACGTTTGAGAAACAACTTCGATCGCTCAAACTGGGTAATCGCGTCCGTCTCCGTACATCGACTACGACAAGAAAGCGCGTTCTTCAACTCCAAGAACTGGATGTGACTGGACAGGGCGACCCTATCGTTCAGGCGCTTCGATGGCATCAGAACGAGCCCTATACGGCGTTAGGAAGGTATGTTGAAGTACCGGGGATCATACAAGAAATCTGCTTAAAGGATGACTCGGCAAATTTCATCCTCAGGGCAGACGAAGGCGTTTTGATGGTTCGAATGCCCCGTCGAACAGATGACATCCAGGTTGAATCTTGGTTAGGAAAGAAAGTTCGCGTCCAAGGGCCGATGTCAAAAAATTACGTTCACGATAACGCCTTCTTTGGATTTCGTATCGACATGATGGGCGATTCGCAAATCGAATTGCTGGAAACAAATTCCGTGAGCCTAGCTGAGCAGATCGCTGCAAATGGTATAAACGTTGAGCGGTTCGAAGGGGTAGTTGATGGCTCGGATCCGTCTCAGCATATTTTTCTAAACGGTGTTCGAATTCCGACTCGGTATGCTTTTCTGGCTGAAAGCGGTCGAAGGGCGAAAGGTTACGTTGTTCGATCAAAAACCCCCGACAAACTTCCATATACCTTTTTACGGTTAGAAGAGTTAACTCAACAGAAACCGCAAAAACCAATCGACGCCTCGGATGTACTCGGCCGAGTCGAGTTCCAAAGGCGAGCGACGGTAGACGGAATCATTCTCGAGTGGCATCGTAAATCCTTCTGGTCGGAATGCTACGTCAAATCGAATGGAATGCACTTTCGCGCAGTCGTGCCTACCTACGAGGATAGTAGATTGGAGGATGCTACCGATAAACTGACTGTTGGCAGCCTCGTCCGATTCACGGGTGTTCTGTGCAAACCGAATGCATCCAGGTTTGCCTCTGAAGCTTTTCTAATTCGCGCAGATCGTCCTAGTGAGATGGTTCTTCTAAAGGACTCAAAAGCGATTACTCGCGACCGGATCGTTCGACGGTTCAGCATCGGCAGCGGATTGCTGGCCGCCGTTTTGGTTTGGGTACTTGTGCTTCGGCGACAAGTTGCGTCACGAACCAAAATCATCCAGCATATGTCTTCTTTGTTGAAATCCGCGTCCGAGGCAATTCCGCATGGGATGATGATCTTCTCGTCGGACCAACAATTGGTAGCGAGTAACGAACATGCCAGGAACGAATTGGGAGAGATTTCAAACTCAAAAATTTCGCAACTCGATGTTTCGAAGGTCTTTCAATCAACGCTCGGTAAAGGCGAAGCATTCAGCGCTTTCTGGAACGCGGCATTTCAGGATCCGCAACTGGTTGCGGAATGCGAATTCAAGACACTTGATGGACTGGGATATCGTTCCTTTTATACCGCGCCAATTCCTAACGAGCACGGTGGATTCTTCGGACGCATTTGGACGATCAGCGATACAACGACGCTACGTATGATCGAAGCGGAACGCGTCCACTCGCAGAAGATCCAAGCAATTGGTCGACTCGCTGGCGGTGTTGCCCACGATTTCAACAATCTATTGGCGGCGATTTCCGCTAATCTGAGCCTCGCAATCTCGCCAAAAATACATGAGGCTTCGCGAAATGAACATATCGCAATCGCCCAATCGGTTGTCCAGCGAGCATCCAAGCTGACCAAACATCTACTTGGCTTTTCGAGACAATCGACGCTCGAAGTCACCATCGTCAACGTGTCTGATATCTTAGATGAAGTTCATGGGATCATGCGACACACCTTCGACCCGTCGGTCTGCTTTAGCATGACAATACAAAGCAATCTGTATTCATGTCGGGCGGATGCAACGCAACTGGAACAGGTTATTATTAATCTTTGCGTCAATGCACGCGATGCGCTTTCAAATAAGAACGGAATGGTTTCTCTCTATGCTCGGAACACAACGCATGCTGAAATCGGCGATTGTGTACAGATCACGGTTGAGGACGATGGGATTGGGATGAACGAAGAAACGCAAGAGAAAATATTTGAACCCTTCTTCACGACCAAAGACATTGGTGCTGGAACGGGGCTAGGTTTATCGATCGCCTTAGGCGTCATCGATCAATTGGGAGGAAGAATTAAATGCCATTCGGTACTTGGCCATGGGACACGATTCGATGTGTTTCTGCCGCGATGCGAATGCCAATCCGCTCCCACACCGCTTCATCTTCCCGTTACTAAGCCGTCGATCGAGTTTCAACCGCTCAACGTATTGCTGGTCGATGACGACCCTGTTTTGCGAGATTGTGGAAGTCTATTGCTCTCGGTTCTTGGTCATCAAGTTGTCTGTGCCGAGAACGGAAAAGAAGCTCTCGAAATCCTGGCCACAGATGCGACGATTCATACGGTGCTGCTCGACCTCACCATGCCGATCATGTCCGGTTCGGAAACACTTGCCAACATTCGAACGGATTTCCCGAATGTTCGGGTCGTCATTTGCAGCGGCTACTCGGTCGAGGCGGAAATGCTGACGAAAAATATCAAAATCCGGCCTGACGCGATCCTCGCAAAACCTTATCAAGTTTCCGATCTCCAGCGAGTTTTATCACAAAACGCTCTCGTTGAATTAACTTGATATAGAATGAAAACCACTAGTGCATTGTCACTTAGATAAACGGGCGTTGGGTGGGCTGAAAACGCCTGTAACCGCAAGAGCCTGAAGCGTAAGCGAAGGACTGCTTGAATCGCTTTTTCGTCACAAATCATTGGCGATTGCGATGCTTGCATTCGTTGCTAACTCGTCGCTAACGCTTCCGGCTCTTGTTGTCGGAGGACAACAGCATACTCGGTTATCCAATTGACAATGCACTAGGCAGCCCCTGATTTCGAAAATCTCGTTTTGCGAACTTTGCCTTTGCCGATTTTTCCTACAGTAGCGAGCAACCATCGACCGAAAACTGATGGTGAGATTCAATCTGTTCGCTTCAGGTTTGGGGGGAAGTTGGAATGCTTCGTCAATTCGCATCAGTTATGTTGCTTGCAATCGGACTATTTCTGGTCGGTGCAGCGTCGTCGTTCGCTCAGCAACCGCAAGCTTACGGACAAGCATGGGGAAACAATCAAGGAGGCCGCGATTTTTCGCGATTCCAGCACTATCCCTATGTTTACTATCCTCAGAACTTTTATGGCAGCGAGTACTATCGCAGCAGCGATAGTCTTTACTACCGGTATCCGACGGAGATGCAGATCCCTGTCTACAACCGCAAGTGGGAAAACTATTATCCCAAAGAACAACGCTATCATTCGGGTCATCATTTTATCTTGGACGTGTTTTAGTCTGCTTTGCTTGACATCCGCGTTCCGCTGGAGCAGGCTAGACGATCATGTCTGCAAATGCTGAACCGCAACCCGATCGTCCCGACACGCCATCGCTCGAAGCGTCTACGACTAGATCCAAGACGATTCCACCGCGGAAACTGGCGCGGTTTCTTCTCGACGCGGCGCGTCCAATCTATCTATTGGATGGAAAAGGTCGCGTTCGTTTCGCGAATCGAGTTCTTGTCGACATTCTCAAGACGTCAGAATCGGCTTTGGATGGACTCGATTGTAATCGAGCATTACCAGGCGACGACCATCCTGAGCCAAGACTTGCTGGATTGCTTGCAATTCCCGCATCGGCTCGGACATCCCAGATGAGTTTCGATCCCATTGCGAACTCAAGCTTTTCGATTGCCCCTTGGACGAGTCGGCTGGTGATCCCTCTCGATTCGCAAGGAAGCCAAGACTACGTCTTGTGCGTTTGGCTTCGAGCTGACGATCCCCTTGTCGTCCAAGCGTCGAATCATGTTGAGTGGCACGCACGAGCGGAAATTCGTACGGCGTTGATCGATGCTCGACGCTCGAACGCTCGCTTCGATGGATTGCATAGCTTGATCGGAAGCAGTCCCAGTGCTCAGCTTGCTCGTCGGCAAACCCAAGCAGCAATCGCAAGCAATATACCGGTGTGCATTTACGGCCCCATCGGTTCTGGAAAGGCCACTCTCGCGCGAGCCATTTATCATCAGCGACGAAAAAGAGAGCGTCGCATGATGTCGAGTGGGCGGTTACTTTCGATCGATTGTCGACTCATGGATCGTTCGTTGATACAAGAAACGATCGAGTTAGCAACTGAAAACGAATCGACTCACCGAACGGACGTCGACGAAGAACCAACGGCACTCCTGTTGGCTGGCATTGACCTCTTGGCAAGCGACGCGTTCCCACCGTTGGCCCATCTCCTTGATCATAATCCGACAACGCCAGTCTTCGCGACTTCGCGTACAGACAATCTTCTTCGACTTCGGCCCGATCCGTTATGGCAAGATATCGTCGCTCATATTCACGTGATGAGTATCCATCTAGAACCGCTATCAAGTCGCGTCGAGGACATAGCACCGCTTACCGAATCCATCCTGGAGGAAATTCGAATTGCATCACCAGGAAACGTTCAACATTTTTTGAGTTCGAATGCCCTTTCATGGCTTCAAGCCTATCCGTGGCCAAACAACTATCGTGAACTTCGTCATGCAATTCAGGACGCCTGCATCAAAGCGTCAAGTGCCTCGATCGAGCCGAATCATTTTTCACTAGCGATACGAACCTTCCCATCGCATGTGCTCAAACCGGAACCCGCTCCTTCAATAGATCTGGACCAAGCCATCGAATCATTTGAACGCGGCGTCTTGCAGCGAGCGATCGATGCCTTTCCACGAAATCGAGCGGCGGCGGCGCGTCATCTGGGCATTTCTCGTACCCGACTATTGCGTCGATTAGCGCAGCTTGGCTTAGAAACCACTGCACAAGAGACGGAAACGGCTGAGCCGCATCAAACTCCTGATGATACAAGCCAGGCTCACGATCAACCGGTCTTCGAGGAAATTCCCGATGAACCTAAATCGTAGCCCCAAGACGGATTGTCACCTGTCCCTTTTGCGATGGAACCTTAGTCCCCCCGCAGCCGCACTATGGCAACTCGCGACGCAACGGATATGCCAAGAACTGGTCATTCGAGCATCGTGGATCGAGATCGAATCAAACTGGAGTCCGACCGTCACATTCGAATCATCGAAACTTACAGACTTTCAAGAATCGATCATCGGTTGTCGAGCATCTGCATTTGTCGTCGGTATCGACCGTTCGACCCTCGGTTACATGTCGAGTATCGCTCGCCATCTTCGAAAAATCTGTAATCAACGTCAGCTCGATAAGTTCGCTGATAGCGAAACGTCCACCAGCCCTACGTTTTTGATCGCATGGTTCCCGCAAGCAGATCGCGAATCGATGCAGATTCTTCGGGAGCTGGGGTTTGATCTCGTAGTCCACAAGCCGTCAAGCTTGCATTCGCTTCTCTTGAAGATCGCCCAGTGTGATTATTGAAGGTAAATCGCTGAACCGCCTTGGTCGCATTCCTCTTGCCAAAGCGTATACTTGTTAGCACTGGAGGAAAGCTATGAATTCACCGACTACCGAAAAGCTGGAACGCCGACCAACGCGCCGAGAGCTTCCCGAGTGGAAGCCGGGTTCTCGTTGGCCTTCGTGGCTGGCCAGCTCGTTGGTTCATATCTTTATTTTCTCGACCCTGGCCTGGTTTTGGCAGCCTTACTCAAATGGGACCCAGGGAGATCGTGATCGACCAGTCGGGATCGCACTCGTTCATCACAATCAAGGAGCAACCGAATACTTCCTAGAAGAAGGTGGCAAAGGAAACAACGCGTCCGAGCAAACTTCGGCGGCGGCGCTTGCCAAGTCGATCGCCTCAATCCCTACCAATAACGTGGCTGGTCCGTTGAGCGTCGATGACTTGCTTGGAGAATTCGCAGGAGTTGGAAAGACGTCGTTAGGTTCCGACAACTCAAGCGTGGGCCAAGGCTCGTCGGGACTCAATGGATTGGGCAATTCGGGAGTCGGATCAGGCAAATCGAAACCGACTGGAATCAAGACGAATGTCTTCGGCATCGAGGGCTCTGGCAATTCATTCGTCTACGTCTTCGATCGTTCGGAGTCAATGAACGGTTACGACGGAGCACCGCTCCGTATGGCGAAGCGTGAGTTGGCCAAGAGTCTCGAATCGCTGACCAGCGTCAATCAGTTTCAAGTGATCTTCTACAACGAAGCACCTTCGACATATCGCGGATCATTGTCTCGAACTCGTGGTCTGATCTTCGCGACCGATAGCGAGAAACAGAGTGCTTCGATTTTTGTCAAAGGGATCGGAGGTGCTGGTGGAACCGAGCACTTACCGGCGTTGCGAATGGGTGTAAATTTGGGGTCGGACGTTATTTTTTTCCTTACTGACGCAGCCGATCCTAGCTTGAAACAAAGCGAGGTCGACGATCTAGCCGAGCGTTGCATGACTCGACGCACGACGATCCATTCGATCGAGTTTGGGACAGGACCGAGCCCAGGCAAAGATCGTTGGATTGAACAGCTCGCTCGTCGTACTGGCGGGAAATATCGATATCTCGATGTCATGAGCATTGTTCCATGATTGGTTAGCAAGAGCCTGAAGCGTATGCGAAGGACCAAAGGCTTTGTCTGCAAGCTATCATCGTTTGTTGAAAGTCGTATACCTTTTGATAATCACTGCTCATGCCTGAATTGCCCGAAGTCGAGACGATGCGGCGTGGATTGTTACCATGCATAGGCGGCGAGATCGTTTCGGTGACAAAGCCACGATCGAAGTATCGTCCGCTGGTGATCGAACCACCACTTCCGAAACTTCGACAGCGGTTACGTGGATGCCATATCACCGGCGTTGATCGACTCGGCAAACGAGTCATCGTCAAACTTGATTCCGGTGACTCCCTGGTTTTGCAACCCAAGATGGCAGGCTTGGTCTTGGTCGGATTGCCGCCCAATCAAGCACATGCGAGGCTCGTAATCGAGTTGTCCTGCGTCGCGGCATCTCCGATTATCTACTGGGACCAACGAGGACTCGGAACCGTTCGGCTTTGGAACAAAGACGAAATGCAGGCTTACCTCGAATCTGGAGCGATCGGACCTGACGCATTGTCGGTTGGCTTCGACGAATTCCACGCTCGTATGTCAACGAGTCGACGCGAAGTTAAACCATCGCTGCTCGAACAAGAACGCGTTGCGGGAGTCGGGAATCTTTATGCAGCAGAAATTCTCCATCGATGTCGCATCCATCCGCAAAGTCGAGCCGATCGGCTCAGCAAGAAATCGTGGAAAAAAATCCACTTAGCGATGAATAATATTCTTCAGGAAGCCATCCTTTACGAAGGCTCGACGCTCGGCGATGGGTCTTACCGGAATGCGAAAAACAACCCGGGAAGCTACCAAAACGCTCATCAGGTTTACGATCGGGCGGGACAAGTCTGCAATCAGTGCAACCGTGGAACGATCGAACGAATTGTTCAAGCTCAAAGAAGTACCTTTTTTTGTCCGTATTGCCAAAGGTTACCTAGGAAGTGATAACCGTATACAATTCCTAAAGCCGATTTGATTTTTGCATTCTTCGTATTCGTTTTAGAGGGTTCAGACACATGAAGTCAAATTCACTCCCGATTTTTTCTTGCGCATCGTTGTATCCAGTCGGTTTACTGACCCTCGTGGTCTTTACCACATCTGGTCTGACAGGTTGCCAGCCACCGGCAGCGAAAGTTGAGACAAAGGGCGACGCACATTCGCACCATGACCACGATGCACATGGACCTCACGGTGGGCACATGATCCATCTAGAACCGAGCGGTTCGCATGCTGAATGGACGCACGACGACGATGCCGGAAAACTCGCGATCCATCTCGAAGACGTTGAAGAATTTGGCAAGAAGGTCGATTCGGTGAAAGTCGAACTCGACATCAAAGGCGAGCCCAAAAAGACCTACGATTTCGCATCGGCCGGCAAAGGCGTTTATGAGTTAGTCAGCCCCGAATTGTTGACCGCGATCGAAGTTGGCTCCGGCGACAAAGACAAAGTTTCAGCCAAACTCGTTGTCTCGATCGACGGGAAAGAAGAAACCGCCGTACTTGAGCATCACGAACATCACCACTAATTCGACCGTCACAAATCGACCCCTCCTCGTGCCGAATGTGAGCAGGTTTGGCAACCAGAAAATGGACAGTCGAACGAATGCTTTGTAAGACCTCGATTTTCCGAATTCTGACGAATCCGGCTGCTGTCCCGATCGAAACAGGAGCCGGAAGCGTAAGCGACGAGATCGCAACCAACGAAGCGAAGCGAAATCTCCGGGTCGTTCTGTCCCTTTCAAGCGCATGTTAGTGCCAGAAGACGCCCTTGCCCTCCCAAGGCACCTTTAAAACGCTCCAAATGCCCCCTTCGGAAATGCTTTCTAACGGTCCTCAAAAAAAAGCTCTTCTGAAAAAACCTATTCTCAGCGACAATAAGGGTCGAAGTCATACAATTGACATGCCTCGAACTTGAGAATGGGTCTATCCAGAAACTGTTATGCGACGCGAAGACATCCGAAATATCGTTATTATTGCTCACGTCGACCACGGCAAAACCACCATGGTTGACTGCCTCTTGAAACATAGCGGTCAGTACCGAGATTCCGAGCTCAAGCAGACGTGCATCCTCGACAGCAATGATCTCGAACGTGAACGTGGCATTACGATTCTGTCGAAGAATATCGCGATGCAATACAAGGGGATCAAAATCAACTTGATCGATACCCCGGGCCACGCCGACTTTGGCGGGGAAGTTGAACGAGTGGTTCGGATGGCCGACGGGGCGCTCGTCTTGATGGATGCAGCCGAAGGTCCAATGCCTCAGACTCGGTTCGTGCTTTCCAAAGCACTCGAAGCCGGAGTCAAGCCGATTGTCGTCATCAACAAGATTGACCGACCTGACGCACGTTGC
>JANPLJ010000654.1:0-1375 GCA_031426475.1 Pirellulaceae bacterium
ACCAAACAATCTAGTTTGGCATCGACTCTTATATGTCCACAAGTATATCGATTGTTGACCGGTTAAGAAAGACTTCAGAAATAGTTTCGCGCAGTGGACCCGCGGCTCCGCCCGCGGGCCCACACAGACGTTCACACTTTCGAACGAGGCCCGCAGGCATCAACATGCTTTCAGCTGGAACTGGACCACAATCGGGAGGGCGACGCGGGCGACGCTCCTGCGGAGCCACGTTTGGATCTCGTGCGATTTGCGACGTTTGACTCGGCCGGAGCCTCGTCCTCCCGTTTCGTCCTGTGGTTCATTGATGGGAAAGTGGGAAAGCCTCCCCTGTTCGTCGCGGACGGAGCCGCTGACCCACGACACATCCATTGTCAGCGGACGGAGCCGCTGACCCACGGGGATGGCTTTTAGCGAAGGCCATTTCTTCGGCGAATCCACCATTCTCCGCAAAGACAGGCGAGAATGGTTGCCAGTACCCAAGTTCGATGCCAAAGAGGTTCGATTTTCGTCTCGGTGATCGGAGCTGGCCGATCGGCAAGTTGAAGGCTGAATCGGTCAAGGCCATTCCAATCGATCATTGCCCCCCCCGACCGCTTTGCTATCTCTTGCAGTAGCGACTCATTGGTTCCAAGCGCTTGAAGTTCCGTTACTGAAGGTTCATGGACCCAGCCGACTTGGCTGGTGCCCCGAATGCTTCCGTCTGGATCGAAGACCGTTGCAACCGCTTTATAAACGCCTTCATCCGGTGTTACCAATGGCAGTTCGTACAATCCGGATTGCTGCTTCGATGGCTCTGCTTTACCAGCAAGCAAGGTTCCGTCGGGTTTGGTAATCTCCAATTCAACTTCCACGTTATCCATCGATTGAAAATCAGTCGACATGACTTCAACAAACACGGATGCCGTTTGACCGCCCTGCGACTTCACTGCTGGCTCGACACGCATCGTAATCGCGCGAGGCACGTCGGCAATCAACCAGCGAACCATCTGACGCCAAGCTTGAAAGAGAGGTGATTGAGTTGCTTGGTCGTGGTGCAATGCCCAACGCCACATGTCACCGACCAGCAATGCCGCGGTCCGGCCTTTGCCAAATCGCTGTGTGACCAAGGCGGGTTGTGTCGAATCGGAATCCAAGACAGCAGTCGCAAAGACAACGGCTCCTGGTTTGACACCGCCGGATTGATTGAGAACCTGCAACGTCGGCATCGACTTTAATGCTTTCCTTTGAGCCGATTCCGTATCCGATGTTCGAAGAAACGGCTGTAACCACCCTTCGCGCGTCAGATCGAATCGAAAGGTTGGAGCTGGAGCGGAAGCGGGTCCCCCATTGGCTAGCGACGATAGCTCCTCGCCGTAGATCGGCAATAACTGACCTA
>JANPLJ010000655.1:0-8966 GCA_031426475.1 Pirellulaceae bacterium
GTCGTTGACGGTGAGGGTGTATGTGAGAGTGAGCACTTCGCCTTGGGCGAGGTAGTTAAAATCGGTGTAAGCAGCGCTAAAACCGAGGCTTAGTGAACCCGCGCTAGAGCCACTGTTCTTAGTAACGGCACTTGGCGTAACGAGAGCGATCAACTGACCTGAGGTGAGCGTTAGTCCGGCGGTGACACCCGAAGTTGAAACGTTCGAAATGCTCGCCGCATGACCGACATCAATCAAGTCAGCATCCGTGAAAGTAACAGGGATCGTTGCTCCAATCGGCGCAAGGTTCGTTTGCTCGTTGAGGTTGGTAGTTGCGATCGTATTGATTACTGGCGTGTCATTGGTCCCCGTAATAGTTACTGTCACCGTGTATTCGTCGAATTTACCGACGTCGTCCGCATCATCAAGCCTGACTCGGAAGGTACGCTGCAGTTGCTGTCCTTCGCTTAGGAAATTGATCGCGGCATTGCTTACGGTATATGTCCAGGAGACGATTCCTAACGAATCTCCGAATGTAGAATCAGTTAGCGAAACGCTCATCGAACCAACGTTACCGATCGGTCCGCCTGGCAACGGCGGCGTAATCGTTTGAGTCAAGTTCGAAATCGTGATACTTGGATCTTCGTCTTGAAGATCTTGGAAATCGATGGTCCCTGTTGCGGTACTTGTACCAGTCGTACTCAGTGGCTCCGTAACGAAACCCGGGCCAGAAACCGCATAGATTTCGGGGGCTTCCGTTTCGACGATCAACGTAAAGATGGCCGAGGATGGACTGGTGTTGTTAGCGATGTCGGTCGAAGTCGCTGTGATACTGTAGGTACCGTCCAAAATTACAGTACCCGTATAATCGAAGGACCAATTTCCACTGCCGTTAGTTAGCGTCGTACCAAGGAGGGTCACTCCGCTATAAACGTTGACGGTGTTGTTCGCTTCAGCGGTTCCGTTGAAGAAGAGAGTGTTGTCGCTGGTCTTGCCGTTGGTCGTATTGAGGCCCGTGTCTGTTGAAATCGAGACAACAACCGGTGCAGCAGGCGCGACAAGATCCTTGGTGGCCGTGTCGCCTGTTCCTGCGGCGACGTTTCCGATGTTATCGACGACGGAAATTGTTAACGCAATCGTCCCGTCGAGGAGACTCGAGAGATTTACGCTGCCACTAGCAGTGACATTGTTCACCACGACCGTGTTCAATGCAGAGTCAGTGAACGTCAACGTCGCAACTGCATCACTGTCGAATCCCGTGAGGGTATACGGGACAGAAGCGACGTTCGCAATATTGATAAAAGGAGGGATACTGGCAGTTAAGTCATCTCCGACATCTGCGTCGTTGTCGAAACTAAGGACAACGTCATTGTTCGTTCCGCCAGCATAGTTCACGTCCCACTGAGTGCTCGTGATCGATTTTGCACCCGTAATGCCGTTCGTTAAGGTATTAATGAATTCACCTGTCACATTGTCGACGAGATCATTGTCGATGATCGTGAGCGAATCACCGTGAACTGGGCTGTAGTTGATATCGAGATCGATGGTCGATGCCGTGATATCGACTGTTCCGTTGACGATCAAATTGTCGTAACCGGAAGGGAGTGAAGTGCTGTCGACTTCGATATTGAGCGTATCGTTGCTATCCAGCACTAAATTTCCGTTGATTGTTACTTGAGCGGGACTTGCACCTACCGACAAAGTAATTGCCTTGCCAGAAGCATCTGCACCGCCGGTGTACATGTTACCGGTTGCGACATGGACCGTGTCGTTCGCTGCCGTTACGTCGATGGCTCGTTGGACGCTCGGAGTCGTGTTTGGCGTCGCCAAGCTATTTGACGTCACATAGACGTCGCCGTTTTTGACACGAACAAATCCAACAGATGCATTATCTATTGCGTCGACGATTTTATCTGAAATCGTATAGTTTTGTGCCGTCGTGGCTCCAGAGCCAAGTAAACCACCGTATGTCGCAGTCTTGCCATTGATTTCTGAATTATCGAGAGCTGAATTAATAAGTGCGACGTAGCTGCTACTTTGGCCGGTGAAGGCTGTATTCGCGAGCGTACTTCCGACCAAGCTAGCTTGTGCTCCGTTGATTATGAGACCATCGGCTCCATTCGATAGTGCGACAGCATTCTGCAGAGTCAAGTTGGTAAGACCTCCGCCCGTATCGCCCTGAACGACGACCGCTTGACCGCTGCCGGTTGCAGAAACTCCTATTCCATCGAGCACGACAGAGGATTGCGTTGCTACCAGTCCTAATGAGGTCGTACCGATGGGGTTGAAGCCAATATTATTGGTAACGAAGATTCCTCGCTTGGTTGCGCCGGTGACCGAATTCGTCGAATCCAGCGTTGTCGTGGCGTCAGTACCCCATACGACAATGCCATTTTCAAAGTTGTTAAATTGATTGTTCGTGTAAGTTCCACCGACAAAGCCCGGTCCGCCGGTCACTAGTAAACCGATGCTATTGGTAACAGCGGCTGCATCGGAATCTTTGCTGAAGGTGTTGTTATCCAGCGTCAACGGTGTAGCTGCGCTATAGGCTTGATTGTACCACATGCCCGCGCCAAAGCTGCTAATCGTATTGCCGGAGATCGACCAAGCAGAACCTTTCGCTTGGCTGTTGTTATTCGTGATAATGCCGGTGTAGACGTTGTCCATCATGTTATTGTCGATGTTGGCATAGAAATTATTTCTCAGGCTGATCCCATATCCGAAGTCGAAGACGCCGATGTTTCGGAAGAGATTGCTATCGATCACGCTACCGTCTTGCGGGGTGCCGGAACTTCCGTTACCCAAGAAGCCGACGAGCGTCTTTTCGATAATGTTGTCTTCGATCACCAAGTTAGCTAGCGGTGCACCCGACGATGTGGTGCCATTGGTGATGCCGTACAACACGTTGGTGTCGTGACCGCTATAGGTCGTTGCAGAATTCGGCGTTGGGAAGTTGACGGCAGGATCATCCCCATCGATCTTGAATCCGCTGATCGTGACATTATTCGCCGTTACCAAAACCACTTGTGCGGCAGGTCCATTCGTGCGGATAGTTGCCTCGGCCGAGCGTAACCCCGCGCCCGCAATGCCAGTATTGGGTCCGAGTAATGTCACCGACTTGTTGACGTTTAGGTTTTCAACATAAGTTCCGGCTTCTACGTTGACGGTGTTACCAGCAGTCGCCGCGTCAACGCCCCGTTGGATATTTGAATCGGTTGATCCACCGCCTTGGGACGTTACGTACAGATTTCCCGCAACCCATGTAATACGTCCGGTGGTTACCGGGAGATCCGTGTCCATCCGATGGTGCATCTTGTCTTCGATGCGGAAGTTATTCGTCTCGTCGTATGTCTGAGCGTTTGCGCCTGTCAGATTGAAGCTCTGCGTCGATAGATTGTCGATAAAGTAGGTGTCACCCGCAAACTGATTCGCCGCACCGATGGTCACGGCGCCGGCAGTCGCATCGATTCGGATATCGGTACCGTTGTCGGTTTCGATTGCATCATCGAAGTCATTTCCTGTCACCGTACCGCCAGCGGTGGCATTGAACATGACACCGGTTAGCGAGTTACTGATGGTGTTGTTCGTGACTTGGATCAGAGCCGGTGATTCGTTGCGAACGCCAGCAATGGTATCGGTAATCACGTTGGATGTGATAACCATATTCGGCGACACGGACGAAGAGTTCGTAACAAGTACACCATCGACGATGGTGTAGAGCGCTGCCTGAAGAGCAACGCGATTGCCATCGATATTGTTACCAGTGACGCTTACAGGAACCAAGGCTTGGATCGACTCGAGCTGAATGCCAATGAAGCGATCGGAGACGCCCTCCGGTCCCGATTGAACATAAGAGGCGATGTCGTTGCTGCTGAGCGTGTAGCCACCAGCGGTGTAGTTGTAATGGAGGTTGAATCGGATACCGCGACGAACCGCCTCGATGTTGTTATCCTGGACTATCGAAGTGATCGGGTTTGACGCTCCGCTAATGTTCTCGATAACGATTCCTTGGCGACTGCGACGAACGTAGTTGTCCGTAATATTGGCAAACGCATTATCTGAGACTCGAATCGCTTGGCCGAAAACACCCAGTACGTTGTCGACTAAATTGTGGGATATCGTGCTATTAGTTCGAGGCGTGCTCGGCCCATTTGAGTAGAGATAAACGCCGAAATCATTGATGTTTTTGATAATATTGTTGCTGATCGTTGCCTGGATATTGTCCGGCTGAACGGTCGCGTAATTATTGACAATTCCGTAATCGACATCGGGATCGGCACCGGCGAGCGAATTGGACGAGTTGTGAGAAGTATTGTCACCATCGAGTGTAAGTCCATCGATGGTTATATTCGGAACATCAATGCTAACGAGGAACTCGCCACTTCCGTTATTCGAGACCCCAAACACACTTGGTATAAGAATGGCTTCGGCAACTCGCACGCCGGTGTTCGGATCGATTCCGGCATTGGGTCCTAGCAATTTTAACTCGCGATCGACGATCACCTGATCGGTATAAGTTCCCGCCTCGACATCGACGATTCGGTTCCCGTCGACAAGCGAGCCGTCAGCAATTAGGTCGATCGCTTCTTGAATTCGACCAGTCGATCCGGTTTGTGCACCGGCGGTGTGAACGATGAGGTGAGACAGGTCTGGCTGGAAGCCGGGCGAGCTTAGGTTCGTATCGGTACTCAGCGCGAGAACCGGAGAGTAATCGATGTTTGCGGCAGCGAGACCGAGGATGTCGGGCTGACCACCCGGGGATGTCGCAGTTCCACCGAAAGCGACCGGGATTTGAGCTGCATAACCAGGCTCGGTGGAATTGGCGACCGAGAATGCCGGAGACGTCGAGCCGAACCAATTGGCTGAAAAATTCTTGAGATTCGATGTTCCGGGTGCCGGTAAGGATCCGCCTGTCTGGCGATCTACGACTTGGCCGTACCAGTTGCCGCTGATGTTGTTGAATCGGAATGACGAATTGAGGGCTTGCTGTAAAGGACTGTTGGTGCCGCCGCTGGCATCCAAGAATAGCACGCCGACGGTCCAGTTATCGGTGATAAAATTATTTTCAACCGTCAGATTGTTCGTCTGATTGCGGAAAATGAGACCGGTACGATTGTTGGTGATCGTACTGTTGGTCACGGTGTGCCCAGACGAGTTGTTGATATCAATCCCCGTACGATTTCCTTCGATGAGCAGACCGGTCAACGTTGCCGAGGCCCCACCTCCACCGATGGAAACACCAGCCGAATTCAATCCGGCGTTATTCCAGTCCGTCGTGTTGTTTCCTTCACGTGTTATCTTCAAAGACTGGAGGGTCACGCCGTTTGCCGCGATGTTAAATGTTGCACCGCTTCCGCCGATCGGGCCGCTTACCGTTGTGGAACCGGTTCCGTCTCCAGTGATTACCAGACCGTTCTTGTTGACATTCACATCTTCAACGAAGGTTCCGGCACCGATGCCGATGGTTGCATTCGCGGCAGCTACATCGATCCCATTCTGAATCTTCCCAGGGAAGTTGACGGTTACGACCGTTGCAGTACCAGTGACGGTTCCGTTTATGGCCGCGTTCAGAACGACCTCGTTGACGTTCAGGGTCACATTATTCACGGTCAACGCGTCGTTGATCGTTACCTTGTCCGAGCCGCCGCCGTTATTGATGACGATGGCCGTGATGCCAGTCAAGTCGACAGTTGTTGTTTCGATCGTCGCACCCGTCAAGACAATATTGCCACCGCTAGTCGTCACGGCGATATCGTCGGCACCAGCGGTTAGATTGAAGGTGAGCGTTCCACCGGAGCTGGTATAGGACAGTGGATCAAGACCTGTGTAGCTGATCGTGCCCACAGTTGGCACCACCATGCTGCCATCGTTAGCATTGGTGTAGTTGAAGATGGCATTGCCAGAAGGTGCACCTGAAACATTCAACGTGTCGCTATCCGCAGCTCCACCTGCGATCAACATGCCCGCCACGGGCAGAACTGCACCCGGCTGCAGAGTCACATTAAACGTATCACTGCCTTGTCCCCCATCCAGCACCAACTGAGTAGTCAGACTGCTGGTTATATAAGAAGCCACGGGCACACTGTCTATCGAGACAGCGATGGTCGTGGGGCTGACAACAATACCCAGCGTATTGCTCTGACCAGCAACGGGCAGCACAACACCGTCGGCAAACCTGACGATGTCAATTCCGGATAAGCTATCGTTCCCTTCAGGTCCCGAAACAGAACTGGCCGAAGTCGTATAAGCCGCTGCATTGCCGGTATAGATCGCCGTGTCAGGTCCGCTACCACCGGTGATCATATCGTTATTTCCACCACCGCGAATCAAATTGGGGGCGGTGGGATGTCCGGTGATGTTATCGGCAAAAGCGCTTCCTAGAATCGTAACCGCTTGTCCAGATTCGACCGTATTTCCAGCGAAACTTATTGTGATACTCGATTGAGCATTCTGGCCATTGACGTCGGTGTCGACATCATTGAAGTGATTGCCCGTGAAGGTGAAGCTTGGGTTGCTCCACAGTGAAATGCCGCTCCCGGCCAGAGCGAAATCATTGTTGATGATAGAACTGCCAGCACCGTTTTCCAAGTTGATTGCCGTGCGGATGCTGTTGAACCTATTTCCATCAATGGTCACGTTGCCTACATCCGTCCAGATACCGCGATGCCATGCTGCGGTACCATATTTGCCAATCGATGTTCCGGTAAACAGATTATCTTCAATTGCAACCGAGCCGGACACACCCGTTGTCAGCATCAAGGCTCGAAGTTGAGGAGAAGTCGCCCCACCGGCAACTTCACTGAAAAAGACCGAATTCTTGACTTGATGCCCACCACCGGCACCCAAGCTGAGCACTGAATTGACACCGTCGGGGCTACCGGTAGTTACTGAAGTCGCGCGGAACTCGAGACCGTCGAAGACCACTCCAGCCGCCGAAGTCACATTCACCCAACCAGTGATCGAAGCTTCGGCAGGCCTGCTGCCGGTGCCAGCCACACCCGCATTGGGCCCAAGGATAGTAATCGCTTTGTTGATTGTAATGTTTTCAGCGTAAGTTCCTGGCATCAACTGAATCGTCTCGCCGGGCTGTGCTGCATCAATAGCAGACTGGATCGAAGCGAAGACATTTACGCCGTAGGTGCGGTAGGTGCCCGGCACAGGACTAACGCCTTCCACGATGTCGCCGCTAGTGATTGAGGATGAATTGTCGCCGTCAACTGTACTATTGAGCGCAGCCAGACCGGGAACGACCACCCTCGGCCCACCACCGAAGTCGATACGATCACCACCGTTTAGGATGGAAGTCTGTAGGTAGTCGACGTAACCAATCGATTGCCGCTGAAATGACCCGAGCCCAAACTGTACGCTTGTCATCTTCGAACCAGCGCCGAATAGAATCGGCCCCCATGTGGCATCAGCATTCTAGTCATCCAAAGTCTTTGACAGACTACCGCCTGGCGGGGAAGAGCCCGCAATGCCCGCCCAATTTGGGTTTCCTGCTTGTCCATACAGGAACCAAGAACCACTGTCTTTATCGACAGAAACAGTTGACCAAGCATTGTCGGATGTAGCCGGAACATGTACCAGTACAAGATCCCAGGCGGATTCGCCGGACCTTGTCGCCGTGAACGAAGCTTGAGAGGTTGCCCACTGAGCGCTCTGAACACCAATGCGAAATGCAACAGTTCTCGTTGTAGGATTCGGCTGCCCATACCAACTGTAGGTCGCACCAAATGCAGGCAGGAGCAGATCGGATGCTGGAGCGAAGCCGCTACCGGTATCGATCATACTCGCAGTCGATTTACCGCTGTTGTTTGAAGTACCATCCACCAGCAAGGCGCCTGGATACGCTGATCCGGTCGGAGCGTCAACGATTCGAACCTGCTGAAGAATTGCCTGATCGTTGGCCGTCGAAGGTGTCACGATAGGATCACCTGCATTTGTCAGCAGAGATCCGACAAGATCGGTACCAGTGGAATCACGGGTATCATCGGACTTCCAGCCATGAACACCCAAAAGCGCCGCGACGTCAGTAACCGCCAACAACTGCCGGGCTTCGAGGGGTTCGTGGAAGAGGCTTCGGAAGAAAGTTTGGTTGAATTTAGCGCGGTTGCGGTTGGTGGTTGGGACGTCGGTCGAGCGGGCGAGCAATTGCGTAGCCGTGCGGCTGTTGCTTAGGCCGAGGAGCGACAGCATGGCCATCCAGAGGCTGGTCGCTTGGGCGAAGAGGCGGTTGTAGGCGACGATAGGGGTTTTGAAGGTGCGTTGCCACCAGGAGATGCGGGCTAGGCGGCGTTGTTGGAAGGCTAGCTCGCGGTCGTGCGATCGCTTTTGTTGGCGGAGCGACTTATCGCGGAGGCGGGCGATGCGGGCTTGGATTTTGGGGGTGTTACTCGAACGATGGCGGCGATTGATTGACATGGTAGAAATCTCTGAATGGCGAGTTAAAAATCGTTTGTATTGCTGTGTTGGGAAATCGACGTATTGCTGTGTTGAATCGGTGTGATGGTTAGTTTGGATGTCAAACTGCCACACGATATCTGTCAGAAAAAGGCCAACCGCACCTATCTCATGTGGGAATATGGCAAACCGCCGGATCTTGTCATTGAAATTGTCTCTAACAAAATTGGCAAAGAAGACGATCTCAAAAAAGAAAAATATGCCCGGATCGGGATCAAATATTATGTGATCTATGATCCGGCACAGCGCCTGGGCCCACAAAAGCTACGCATCTATGAATGGCGCACCAATGGGTATACGCTGATGGCCGGTCAGTGGATGGCCGATATTGGGTTGGGGTTGACTTTTTGGCAGGGGAAATTTGAGGATGCGGAAGAACGTTGGCTGCGTTGGTGTGACCAAGCCGGCAACATTTTGTTAACCGGCGAGGAACGTGCCAAACAGGCGCAACAAGAGGCCAAACAAGCACAACAAGCGGCTGAACAAGCACGTCAACGCGCCGAACAAGCTAAACAAAGCGCCGAGCA
>JANPLJ010000656.1:0-5464 GCA_031426475.1 Pirellulaceae bacterium
TTTCAACCGTTGCTTCGACGACAATACCTTCTTGAATATCCGACCAATCATCGACAGTCGTCGCTTCGCCGGGCAAAGCCAATTCGTACAGCCCGTCCTCGGTATTGAACGAGCGAACAATGCAATCGACCATGTCATCGACGTTTGGCATATCGGTGAATTGCAACAATGGTACGACACCTTCGTCGGGTCCGCCCAACGAAATGAAGACGCTGTCTTGATGAATTTTCATCACTCGACCGCGCTGTCGCGATCCCTCTTCGATTCCACGACCGACCGCAAGCGATGCATCCCCAATCATCAGTCCATTGAGATCGGCATCCAACAGTGCGGATTCCAGTTCCTGTTCGAGTTCTGCAGATAACGGCTGGCGAACGCTCGGCCTAGCGACTTTCGGCATGACTTGAATCGCCGAAGCTGTGTAACTATCATCGTCTGCGTCTCTTTTGCCCTTACGCCGCGAATTATCCGATCGATCGCGATCTTTCCGCGGGGCATCTGGCTGGCGAGTCGGCGATTCTACCGATACGGCGACCACAGGAATCGGCGCTGCACTTTCCTCGACCGCCATTGGAGTAACGGCAGGCGATTCGATATTCTCTTGCATGCTTGCCTCTTGCACACTCGGCTCTTTCGCGCTCGGCTGGGCCGCGCGTTTTTCCTGAGCGGCCGACTGCATCGCTCGCATCCGACGAATCTGCTCCAGATTTAGCGGCCCGCCACCCGAAGTGTTGCCGGTGCTCGCAGCTGTATCCGCTGATGAAGCAGTTTCATTCGTCGAAGCAACAGGGTTCAAGTCCGGCGAGTCTGTAACAGGATTCGCGGGTACATCATCGGGAAGGTTCATTGTGAAAACGGTCGATAGAGGGTGAAATGTAGCCGAATTCCAAAGAAACTCGGATGACTTCGGCCACAAACGATAAGTTTGTAACTGGAATCTGGCGAACAAACCATTAGTTTACCAAGTCCGCAGCAAGCGTCGGAGGGGCTATCGGATGATTATATTGGCACCCCTAGGTTGGGCCCCCTCGCGCTCTGTCCAAATTCGATTTTGCGTTTCAATTCGTAGCCGATGTCGTAAGACTTCGGAGGAATCGCAGTAGACATCGCCTTTCGAGCGGCGTCCGAATTCTCACGAATTCGGCTACGTACCCTAAAATCTAAGTTGGATGTGGCTCTACGTTGGTTTGGTCATATAGAGTTGCGACGCGAATTCCATATTCACTGAGTCCCAATCGCGTCCTTCGTCATTTTCCCCTTTTTCCGTTTCTAAGTACATCGGGAGATCGCGAAAGGCGGGATGGTTAATGAAACGCCGAATTCCTTGAACCGTCAATGTCCCTGCTCCCAAGTGTTCGTGGCGGTCGACCCGACTTCCGGCTGGTTTTTTACTGTCGTTCAGATGGATAGCCTGGATCCGCCCAAGCAGTTTCCATCGCTCGATCTCGTCGACCAGCTTTTGAGTTCCATCCAGCGCGGCCAGATCGTAGCCAGCCGCGTGGGCATGACAGCTATCGAGGCAAATTCCTAGGTAACTGGGTTGAGCGAGGCCATCGATCAAAGCGGCCAATTGTTCCATGTTCCATCCCAAGGCAGTTCCTTGACCAGCTGTGTTCTCCAGTAACAATTTTGCCTGCTTGGGCGCTGCCGCCTGGTACGCCTTTTCGATACCTCGTCGAATTCGCTCCAACCCCGCTTCGACATCACCGTCGGTCGCTGAACCGGGATGCATGACAAGGCCCACCAAATGCAGTTGCTCGGCGCGTTGCCATTCGTCGACAAGAGCGGCGACCGATTTCTCCCAAAGGTCCGGCGCTGGCGACGCCAGATTGATAAGGTACGACGTGTGCGAGATCACGTTGATCAGTCCATTTTCCTTCACCGCCTTGTCGAATAGCTGGATGTCGGATGCTTCAATCGGTTTGCCTCGCCATTGATTGCTGTTTTTCGTAAAGATCTGACAGGTTTTCATCCCCAGCTTGCCAGCCGCTTCCGCCGCTCGGTAGTATCCGCCCGCAATCGAAGTATGCGATCCAATCAAGAATGCCATGACGAGTATTTTCTGAAACGAGATCCGAGCAACGACAGGCGATCTCTCGCCCATGACCGCTTTCGATACCAAAGCAAACTCGCTCCGGATCGAAAGACATTGACGGGAGTAGAAGAGATAGGCGAAGCTCTTGTCAACCCTGTAGCAAAAATGTGAACAAGCGACTAAATTAAAGCCGACTACAAAGCAATAGCCAATCATTGGGTGTTTGGCTCTCTTCTCAACAACGAAGCGGATGACTTGATGGCTTTCTCGACTCAGGATTTCCTGCAACGTCTGATCAAGAATATCGAGTCCGTGGTTTTGGGAAAGCATGACGTAGTGCAGATGAGTTTGGTCGCGCTGTTGGCTGGCGAACACATACTCCTGGAGGATGTCCCCGGCGTAGGAAAGACGCTTGTTGCCAAAGCCCTATCCAAGAGCATCGAAGGCAAATTTGCGAGAATTCAATTTACGCCAGATCTCTTGCCGAGTGATATTCTTGGCAGCAGCATCTATCGGGCCGCGACAAGCGCCTTCGAGTTTTCGGCGGGCCCCATCTTCGCGAATGTTGTTTTGGCTGACGAAATCAATCGAGCACCGCCACGAACTCAGAGCGCCCTGCTCGAGGCGATGAGCGAGCGTCAAGCGAGCATCGACGGGACCACGTATCCGATGCCGGACCCGTTCATTGTCATGGCTACCCAAAACCCTTTTGAATTCGAAGGGACCTACTTACTGCCAGAAAGCCAACTCGATCGATTCTTGGTACGTATCGAGATCGGATATCCGGCTCGAAAGGCCGAGCGCGAAGTTTTGAGATCTCACAACCTTGGCGAACCCGTAGAAAGCTTGAAAAGTCTCGTCACGCTCGCGGAAGTAAAGTCGGCGCAACAAAGCGTGCGGTCCGTGAGGTTCGAAGAAACCGTATTGGACTACCTGCAAGACATCGTCGATGTGACACGTAATTCCAGCGATATACAGATCGGCGTCAGCACGCGGGGAGCACTCAGCTACTATCGTGCATGCCAAGCTTTCGCCGTGTTGCACAATCGGGATTTTGTGACGCCGGACGATGTCAAACAATTGGCGGTGCCCGTGATAGCGCATCGAATCATCCCCAAAGGCTACGCGGCTGGAAGCGATCGTAAGCTCGTTGAGGCCAGCGTTTATCGAATGTTGGAATCCGTACGTGTTCCAATTTAGCGCACTGCAAACGAAACTGCTTGCAGCTTCGCGACGATCGAACCATGTTTCGACGCGACTCACACGAGAAGGCTTGCAGTTTGTGTTTCTTTTGATGTTCGTCCTCTTTGCGGCGATTCTTCAAAACATCAACATGCTCGTTCTTATGGCCGGAGCGTTTTCGGCAATGCTTTTGATCCAATGGCGTCTCTGTTCAAGGACGCTTTCCGAAATATCAGCAAAACGCGTACTTCCCACCAAAGTTCAAGCGCAGAAACCATTCTCTGTCCAGATTACATTGACCAATCCTCGCAAATGGCTGGGTAGTTGGTTTTTGATGATTCGTGATCGCTTGGCTCCCAACGACACACCATTCGGTCATCGCAGTTCGGGATTTGGAATCACGCTGATGCTTGATCGCCTGTTACCAAATTCAACTCATTCCGTTTCATATCTCTGCACGGCACCCTCGCGCGGCAGCTATACGTTTTCAGACCCTGAGCTTTCGACTCGATTTCCGATCAGCTTGATGCGAGGCTTTCGACCAATACGAATCGCTGAAACCATTATCGTCCATCCAACGCAGGGCGTTATCGCTCCTAATTGGCGAGACTTGTTGAAGCTTCCTGTGCAAGGCCGACTCCGTCGTCAGACTGCAATTGCCGGCGGTGATGGGGAGTTCTATGGATTAAGGGATTATCGCGCGGGTGATCCAACCCGACATATTCACTGGCGAACATCTGCCAAACGCGGCGAGTTGGTGATACGTCAATTCGAACGCGAAGAAAATCGATCGATCGGAGTTGTCTTGGATCTATTCGGGACATGGAACATGGAAAGCCCTGAACACTCCCCTTTGGAATTGTCGATCGAGTTGGTCGCAACGTTGATCGACAGAGTCGTTTCGGTGGACCGAAGTGTCGTGACGATAGCATTCGTTAACGAGCAAGGTCCTATCGTATCGCGCATTCAAACTAGCAACCAACTGAATGCAGCTCTCGATCGACTAGCAATGGTACGCTGCCAGACTCAAGATAAGCTGCCGACGATACTCCACCAAACTCTCCGCTACACAGGTGGACGAGATCCTATCATCGTGGTCAGCACTCGTTCCAAGAGCGACTTTTTCTCGAAAATATCCGTTTCGAGTAAACGTTTGAACGAAGCCCATGGGCTCGATCTTTCGACCAATATCATGGCAGCCGAAAGTCGTTTTGTATGGTTGGATGTCAGTCGAGATCTGCTAGTCCCTATTTTCGTAAAGGGATGAACGTGTCTGGAATCATGAAGCCGTCCGGAACCACAACCCCTTTTCGATCGCCAATCCTCTGGCGACTGAACATCCATTTTACGGTACTTTCGATCCTTGCAGCCCTCCTGATTGGAATGGGCAAGCATTCATCAAGTCTTCCGTTGTTGGTGATCCTGGTGTCGATTTTGGCATTGATCGTCACCGATCATTTTGAGTGGGTTAAGATCAATCGTACGGCCAGCTATTTTGGGATGCTCGGCGGTGCGGCAATTGCGATCTACAACTACTGGTTTGATCAACGAAGCAGTATGTACTATGGAATCTCCAACCTGCACGCTGTTGCAAGCATGTTGGTCTACATCCAGTTCCCCTTGATGTTCCAAAGGAAGGACCAACGGCTTTTCGAGCATTGGGGCGTTTTTATCCTTCTCGAATTCATCGTTGCGGCGTTGCTCAATGATAACGTCCTGTTCGGGATTGTTCTTATTCCGTCGCTGGTCCTAGGTTGTTCGACACTGGTGGTATTGGCCCAATACATATCGGATGAACTAGCCGACACGACCAGCGCGGAAGGCGTAGGCTTCTTTTCGATTTTTTGGAACATGATTCGAATGAAAGCCTCCGCGCCGCCGAAGGAAGGGCGAATCCAAATGGCGAGCAGCGAATCACGTGACCGAAGCGATAGCGAAGGGTATGCGTTTGGTTCTTGGGCGGGTCTCTTGATCGGCAACGGTATCCTGCTGTTTGCCATTGTCTATTTTTTCGGGTTACCACGATTGCATACCGGTGCCTACGAAGGCCTTGGATACAGCAAACCGATGGTTGGTTTTTCCGGAACGGTGTCACTGGAAGACGTTGGCGAGTTGATGCTCAGTGATGAGCTTGCATTGCGAATGTCGATTCAAGAGTCGCGAACCAAGAGCCCGTTCATGCCTAGCGAACCGCCCTATATCCGAGGGACGGTTTTGGATATTTACGACGGGCGAGGGGGATGGCGA